>JANYHW010000040.1 GCA_025358885.1 Cytophagales bacterium
TAGAGAAGATGAAGAAGATGCACCTGCTGGGAATGCACCGCAGCTTCCAGAGCAGTTTAGAGACTGCCCGCAATGAGAATCTCACCCCTGACGAGATGATTGCCTTATTGATCGACAATGAATGGGACGATCGTCATAACCGTTCCATTGACAGAGGAATGAAACGTGCCAAGTTCCGTTACAAGGCTACCCTGGAACAGTTGGACTACACGAATGAACGAGGCATTGATAAAAATCAAATCCATCGCTTTGGTGATGCCACCTTCATTACCAAGAAGGAAAACATTATCGTAACAGGAAGCACCGGTACGGGTAAAAGTTTCCTGGCTTCAGCCATTGGGCATCAGGCCTGTACACTGGGCTTTAAAGTTCTCTACACAAATGCTACCCGCTTATTTGCGCAGCTCAAAATGTCTAAGGCAGATGGATCAGCTATTAAAGAAATGGCACGCATTGAACGGCAGGACCTGCTGATCATTGATGACTTTGGGATACAACCATTTGATCATCCAAGCCGCTTGTCGTTATTAGAAATTATTGAAGACCGGCATGGCAAACGATCTACTATATTTACTTCACAGTTACCCGTCAAGCAATGGCATGATATCATTGGAGAAAAGACAGTGGCAGATGCTGTCCTGGACCGTATCGTTCATAACGCTCATCGGGTAGAATTGACGGGCGAATCGCTACGCAGAAAATGGAATAAAAAAGATGCAGAAGACTCCGAATAATTAACCAATTTTATAACCACAAAAATGACCTGCAGAACTTTCACTTTTTGGCAACAACTTAGGGTGGTCAGTTTGGTCCGGAATTAGGTGGTCAATTACACCGGATTTTCCATGGCGCATTGTTATTCGGTGAATGGATATTTGACGATTTTCAAGAAGACACCCGGTTCTGATGCGTTGGCCACCTTTCTGGCGAAGAACCAAGCTATAAACATGAAGAATGAGATCATTACTCAACTGGTTGCAAAACGGCGGAATGATCTCACCAGGTTAAGGGAAGTCTCTGAAGTAAAATCAGGAATATATGAGACAATGGAATCGAGTGATCAATTTTCCTGGAGGGGCTGGGCATTTGTGAAAGATCCAACTTCTCCTTCTGATTCTGTTTTCATGGTTTTGGAATCACTCAACAAGAAGAAATGGTTTGTATCTGTTCAGCGCTTTAAAACACAGGATGTTGCTGATTTCTATCACTCACCTGAGAGACTATTGTCGGGGGTCAGTGTGAATATCATAACACAGAACCTTCCCAATGGTATTTACAAGATTGGATTGGTCTTCAAAGAATCGGCAGTGGAATCCCTGTATTGGCTGGGTCAAAGCACAAGGGTCCGCAGGACCGAGGTTCCTAAATTATTGCCCGAGATTGGGCCGACACGACCGCTAAAATCAAATGTGTATTCGGTGCAGGATACCCTTGACCTTGTCATAGTAGATTCCTGGGCATTCCCTGCCGACGGCCATTGTAGAGGATGTAAGTCTTTCTATACCCTGAGTTCAAGGAAACGTAATTATGTTATCGAAGCCGCTACGGTGCCCAGGCAAGATGTGGCTCTTTTCTTCAGAGACTCTTCACTGCTCCTTGCAGGCATGGAGGCCACATTTTCAAAAAGAACTCTTGAGAAAGACTTCTACAAACTAGGAATGCTTATAAAAGACAGCATAAACTCAGTTCAATATTATTCTGAAACGGACAAGATAATAACAGCCGGCATCCCTGAGTATGCTGCACCTGAACCACTAGTCACTAACCTCGAAGGCAAGGATCCCATTAAGACATTCATCGATAAGCTCGAAGACAATAAAGAATCAGTTCGGATTGAAGGCTGGGCGTTTATTAGTGGCACAGGTACTGATCCAGGAGAAACAACAGTTATACTGAAATCAACAGATCGCCAATACACGGTAGAGAGTTACCCTGTCCCCCGACCAGATGTACAAGAACACTTTAGGTTCGAACACGGAATAGGGATGGCGGGCTTCCGCACTAAATTCAGAAAAGACAGAATGTTTCCAGGGTCGTATGAAATCTGCATTGCGGTAAAGAATAAGAAAACGAACAAGATCAGCATGAAGTGCCTCGGGGGCACCATAAGAATTTGAACAAGGAGGCGGATTATTTCCTATTCCTAAACAGTACGCTAAAGAATAATGAAAAGAATACCACGCCCTTGTTTGCTTCCAAAATGGATTCTGAAAAACTGAAGCAAAGTATTACCCAGGCAAAATACTGGAATGCCATGTTATGGGTCTTTCGCGCTTTCCACCATGACGCAATAAATACTGAACCTAGCAATGCAACACCCACTAGCCCGAGCTGGAGCAATGTTATGATCCATTGGTTGTGCGGATCAAAACCCAGGTAACCATACTTGTCAAGGTGACGCTTGATGTAAGCCTGATCCAGATAGTCCTGACCATCACCCGTGCCTACACCGGTCAGGAGCTCTTGGTCTTGCCAAAGCTGTGTTACAGAAGTCTTCCAGAAATAGAGTCTCAGGTTCAGCCCATTGAACTCCTGGTAATCCTGGAGACTTTCCTCATTCACCACTTTCAGATTTCCAGTCAGCTCTGTGAACCTGTGCAGTGTTGTTGGGTATGCAGCAAGAAGCACTGCCAATGAAAGTCCTACACCGATCATACTCAAGAAAAATACGCGCTTCGATGTAAGTTTGTGATAAAGCAAGTAAGCTAGCCCTATCACAAATGCAACGATACCAGCCTTTGATGAAATCAGTACCAGTAGTGCCAAGGAATAAATAATCACCACCAGCATGATGAGAAACCTGCTTCTGATATTGTGCATGCGTTCCGGAAGCGAATCCAGCAAGAGCAAACAACCTGTGGCGAAATATATTGAATAGAAGACATAAGGAATGGAGGCGAAGTAATCTCGATGAAAAGCCATTGGATCATGACAGGTCCATGTATTAAACGCGGCAATACAAAGAAACACGAGGCTGCTTAGTATCGTGATGATGCCAAGACGGAGAACCAGGATTGAGTGTTCTTCATTTGACAGGGATTGCATCGCTGGAAATATGAGAAGTGGCATGGCCATCAAGGTGGCTTTCTTCTCCAGAACAAATAATCCATAATTGAAATTATGAGAATATGCAAGTCCGATAACATGGAGGAGATAGAAAACAATAAGTAGTTGTATGGACCGGCTCGATTTGACGGCTGCCAAAAATGATCTCAGGGAGGAGGTGAGCAGGCAACAACCCAGAAGGATGAATAACATGATGTTACTCAGGGCGATGTCAAAGAAAAGGCCGACATAAGCAGCGCAGACAGCCCAGCTTAAGTACCCTGGCAATTTCTCCTTCAATGAAGACATAGTCCAAAGATAGAAATGATTTATGTTCATTGCGACCTGACGGATTTCTCTAAAAAGTAGAGCTATCTTTGTTGGCAAAACAAACTGGATGAAGATCGCATTCCTGGGAACCAAGGGCATTCCTAACAACTATGGCGGTTTCGAGCAGTTTGCGGAATATTTGTCGCTGCGCCTTGTGACTAGAGGCCACTCCGTTACGGTATACAATCCATCTTTCCATGGCTTTGAAAAGGACACCTTTAAGGGTGTACACATTGTCAAAATATTCAGCCCGGAGAAATGGATAGGAGGAGCTGCAAACTTCATCTATGATCACCTTTGCCTGAAGCATGCCTTAAGTCAGGACTATGACATCATCTATGAGGCCGGATACCACAGTGTTGCCGCCACATATAAGCTCTTGGGGATCAGTAAACGAATAAAGCCGGTCGTGATTACGAATATGGACGGTCTTGAGTGGAGGAGATCCAAATGGAGTTATGGGGTTCGAAAACTTATAAAGGGACTGGAAAAGATAGCTGTGCGCGAATCACCATTCCTGATTTCTGACAATCCAGGAATACAACAATATTACATGGATCAATTCCAGCGTGACTCTTTTTTCCTTCCCTACGGCGCAGACCCGGTCATTCATCTTGACTCCTCCCACCTGAAACTGTATGATCTCCAGCCCAACGGATATTTAATTCTTATTGCGAGAATGGAACCGGAGAACAACATCGAATTGATCTTAGAGGGTTACTTGGCTTCTGGACTCAAGCTACCATTTATCGTGATTGGCAACCATGAAAATAGTTTTGGGAAGCGTTTGTTTCGAAAGTACACTTCACATGTTCGCTTTATTGGAAGCGTGTACAACAAAGATATACTGGACTCACTCCGTCATTTTTCAAAGGCCTATTTTCATGGCCATTCTGTGGGAGGGACCAATCCCTCCTTGCTGGAGGCAATGTCCTGCAGGGCGTTTATCTTTTCTCATGACAACCCTTTTAACAAGGGAGTGCTGGGTGAAGATGCCATTTATTTTTCTACTCCTGATCAGCTGAAAGAATCGCTTCAATCTCTGGAATACTTGATGGAGAAGAACGGACAATTATTCAAGGACAGGAATTTTGAGAAGATCATCCAAATCTACAATTGGGATACCATTACATCGCAGCATGAGGCCCTGTTTACTTTTCTATTAAAGAGAACTCACTCGACCAGCCTGTAGTGGATGGCCCGTGTTCGGAAGGCAGAATCAACTTTTAACCGAATAAACCCTGCATTGGTAAAATCAATTTCTTCAATACTTGGCCCAGGGGCGATATCAAATCCCTCCATCCACCAGACATCACGGGGAGTTGATACCATAGCCTTGAACTGATCCGGAAGAATTGCCCGAATCGGCGAGCCCAGTGACCTGAAATAGTAATTGCAATACCATGCTTTTAGGCTGACAAAGGTGGCCGCTGTATCTCGCTCATTGATAACTGCAGTCACTATCCCTCTCCAGTCTTCTTTGTTAATCTTAACATAGTGACGCTCAATCACTACGAGGCTGAAGAATGCAGCACAGCAGATGAACGGAAGTGCGACTAATTGATAGTTCCCCTTCAAAAGGGCCATCCCCAAACTGATCATAACAATTATTGATGGCAAGGCGATGAGTGAATATCTAACCTGCAGCATGGGTGTTTGGATCAATGAGTATACGATCGGAATCAGGAAGCTCCCAACCACACTGCCTACAAGTACAATATCAGTAGGGTCAAGGCTGTGACGATCCAAAAATTTCTTATAGAGAGATGTGCCGTAGAGAATCAGGGCTATGGCATAGGCGATACAGGAAATGATATCCTTGAAATAAACATAAAAGTACTTGAATGGAAAATACCAAGGCTCGGGTTGAATCCAAAAGGTTTCTGTTTTCGCATCTGAAACGAAGATAGGGATCCATGGAATGATCGCCACCGAAATTAGGAGCGCTGAACAAAGTGACAGGATGATGAACTTCTTGTCAAGTGGTCGGAGGAACAGAATTACAAGAAAAAGTATGCCCTGCGTAGCAAAAACAACCAAACCAAAATAGTGGGTATATAGAAGTAAGATCGTCGAGACGATATACATGCTAAAATCTAGTACCCGCCTCCCCTTGATGGCGCGAATAAAAAACAAATAGGATGCCGCGGATGAAAAGAACAGAAGTGAATAGAATCTTACTTCCTGTGAGAAGAGAATGTGGATGAAACTGAAGCAGGTAATCAGTGCAGCAATCCATCCAACTCTTTCATCCTTTGCTTCCTTGCCAAGAAAGAACATGGCCAGAATTCCGGCAATGCCGATGATCATTGGGAGTAGCCTTCCGAAGAAACCAGTGTATGGAAACATCTTGAACCATAGATGAAGAAGTAGAAAGAACGCTGGCGGTTGATCGGTTACACTGTAGTGGACAACCTCCCTCCAGGTTAGATCAGGGTCTGAACCATTCATCGAAGCGATTTCATCGATCCACAAGCTTTGATAATCGAGGTGGAATAGCCTGAGGGCTGTTGCCACCGCAACGATCGCGAGAAGGATAAACAGGCTGGACTTTTTCAGAAAAATTGGCTTTAGACCCAATTAAAGTGATCCTTTAGGACTATGCAAAGTATTCACTGATTTAGCTAATTTTGCCTCTGATGAGATATCGGTTTTCAAGATACTTAAGGTTTCTGATTTTCTTAGGCGACATCCTCGTCCTCAACGGGTTATTTATTACACTGTACTTCACCGGTCACTTCATTATATATACCGGAGACCGGTCCTGGTTTCTTTTTTTGGGAATGTTGAATGTCTCCTGGCTGGTGATCATTTTCTATACCAATCCTTACAAGGTTACCCGGGTTTTCAATTTTGTAAAAATAATCGGGGAGATCATCTATACGGTATTTCAGCATTTTCTAGTTACTTGTACAGCAATCTACTTACTTGATTTTGAATTGGTTCACAAATGGGGTCCACCCCTCGTCTACTTAGCATTTCTGTTCTTCGTCCTTTTGTGGCGAATGATGTTTTACTACTTCCTGCAAATATACCGTTCAAGAGGATACAATTCTCGTTCTGTCGTTGTAATTGGATATGGTGCCATCTCCCGTCAGATGGAATATTTTTTTAAAATGCACCCGGAGCATGGTTACCGTTTCATGGGTTTTTTTGATGACTCATACAAGAATCCAAGGATTTTGGGAACGATCAGCGAACTGGAGACTTACCTTCTCTCCAACCCAACCGATGAAATTTATTGTTGCCTTCCCTATGTCAAATTCAATTCAATCAAAAAGATCATTGACCTCGGCGAAGAGCGTTTCATGAAGGTAAAACTCATTGCCGATTACAGGGCTTTTTCTTTTAAAGGATTGGAGCTGGAGCGTTATGATCACATTCCGGTGTTAAACGTAACCTCCATGCCACTCGATGACAGGAGGAACCAGGTGCTGAAACGGGCATTTGATCTTATTTTTTCTGTAGTGCTCTCCATCATATTGTTTTCCTGGCTGTTCCCATTGATCGCCGCGGCGATCAAACTGGATTCCAAAGGTCCCGTGTTCTTTCGTCAGCGGAGAACAGGTCAGAATAACAATGAGTTTTGGTGCCTCAAGTTCAGGACGATGCACGTTAATGACCAATCCGATCATCAACAAGCTTCGCGGAATGACTCTCGTATCACATGGGTGGGTTCGTTTCTCAGAAAGACGAGTCTGGATGAATTGCCACAATTCCTGAATGTTCTGGACGGTGAAATGTCAGTCGTCGGGCCAAGGCCGCACATGCTTAAGCATACAGAAGAATATTCAAAGGTAATTGGAAAGTTTATGGCCCGTCATTTTGTAAAACCTGGCGTGACCGGTCTGGCTCAAAGCAAAGGCTATCGCGGCGAGACAAGAAGCATTATTGACATGAAGAATCGCGTTAAGTTGGATCGTTTCTATATCGAAAACTGGTCCTTTCTCCTGGATATTAAAATTATTGTTCTTACCATTTTTGAACTTCTGCGCGGAAGCGAAAAGGCTTATTGATCCTCTATGATTTCGCTGACGCGTTTGTCTATTTTTTCTTTTGCATCTTTCCTGATCTCCTTTTTGCTTTTTCCTGTAATCATTAAGATTTTCAAGCAACTAAAATGGTTTGATACTCCCGGGACCCACAAAATTCATTCTGAATTTGTGCCCTCCATGGGGGGTGTATCCATTTTGATGGGTAGCTCCCTTGCCTTGCTCATGGCGCTGCCACTGCAGCAATGGATCACCATGAAGTATTTCTTCATTTCGATGGCACTCATGTTTCTCATTGGTCTGCGCGATGATGTCCTTGCTTTAAGTCCCCGACAAAAGTTGTTCAGCCAGTTTCTTCCGGTATTCGTACTGGTCTTCCTTGACAATGTGACTTTGGTTTCTTTTTACGGCTTAATCGACCAGGGCAACTTCTCCCAGCCTGTGTCTTACCTCATCAGCCTGTTCACTGTAATTATCATTACCAATGCGTATAACCTCATTGATGGCATTGATGGACTGGCTGGAACTGTCGGGGTGCTGGCCTCTTTTTTTTTCGGCACCTGGTTTTACCTGGCAGACCAGCCCTATCTGAGTCTGATCGCTTTGTGTATTTGCGGTGCACTCATGGCTTTTCTGCTGTTTAACTGGCAACCTTCAAGCATCTTTATGGGCGACACGGGTGCCCTTACCGTTGGGTTGATATTATCCTTTTTTGCGATCAGGTTCATTAACCACAACTACGAACTTCCTGCCGGTCACCTGGCTAAATTCAATGCGTCGATATCCACCGCAATATGTGTGCTCATGGTTCCAATTTTTGACACGTTCCGGGTTATTTTACTTCGACTGCGCCGCATGCAGTCACCTTTTCATGCAGATCATAACCATTTGCATCACAAGCTGCTCGCCATGGGTCTTTCACATGCCGGTGCTGTAAAATGGCTGTTCTCCATGCAACTGTTCTTTATTGGCGCAGCGTTATTGTTGAAATCACAATCGGATCGGGTGCTTTTGCCCATGGTGATAATTGTCTGTTTGCTGATTAGTTTTGTGCTGAAATGGAAACAGCCCTCACCACCCAACTTTGTTCAAAATGCTTGACCAGGTAGAAAGGCTAAAGAAAGAAATTCTCGTTCTTCAACCTGAAACACCGGAGGCTGTCGAGGCATTTCGACTCACCTACCTGAGTAGGAAAGGAATTATTCCTCAGCTTTTTGACGATCTGAGGTCCCTTCCGCCAGACAAGAAAAAGGAAACTGGTAAACCACTCAATGAGCTCAAACAGCTCGCTGAAGCAAGATTCAAGGAATGGTCTGAACAGGCAGGAGCCGCAAAGCCAACGGCCAGCCACGAACTCGATTTGACGCTGCCTCCAATACCCAACAAGGTAGGAAGCCTGCACCCTTTGAACCTTACCCGTTATCGGATCATTGAAATCTTTGAGCGGCTCGGCTTCAATGTTGCCGATGGTCCTGAGATTGAAGACGACTGGCACAATTTTACTGCCCTTAATTTTCCTGACAATCACCCTGCACGGGAAATGCAGGACACATTCTTTATTTCAAAGAACCCTGACGTTCTGCTGCGAACACACACTTCCAATGTGCAGATTCGGTTGATGGAAAAGCAAAGACCTCCCATCCGGGCCATTATGCCGGGAAGAGTATATCGCAATGAGGCAATCTCAGCCCGGGCGCATTGTTTCTTCCACCAGGTGGAAGGACTTTATGTCGACAAAAATGTCAGCTTTGCCGACCTCAAACAAACGCTCTATCATTTTGCGAAGGAGATGTTCGGACCCAAAACAAAAATCAGGTTGCGTCCTTCGTTTTTCCCATTTACAGAACCAAGCGCAGAGATTGATATATCATGTTTGATATGCCATGGTAAAGGTTGTAACATTTGTAAACAATCCGGATGGGTGGAAATCGCGGGGTCTGGCATGGTACATCCCAATGTCCTTCGAACCAATGGCGTGGACCCGGAAGAATTTACCGGCTTCGCCTTCGGAATGGGAATCGAACGAGTGACTATGCTTCGATATGGAATCAATGACCTTCGTTTGTTTTCGGAAAATGACGTCCGCTTTCTGCGGCAGTTTAAACCCGTGATATGAAAAGGATTCACACCGTAGCGGTCGTTGGTGCCGGTACGATGGGGCAGGGCATCGCGCAGGTATGTGCAGTTGCAGGATTCTCCACTTGCTTATTCGACATCAAGAGGGAACAAGTGTTCGCCGCCCTTGACACCATCAGGCAAAACTTACAGCAGGCCGGTGCTAAGGGCAAACTAACACAGACTCAGGTGGAGGGTGCCTTATTGCGGATTACACCGGTCTTTGAATTGACGGACCTTAGGGCCGACCTGATCATTGAGGCGGCTGTCGAGAACCTGAAAATAAAGCAGGAGCTATTCAAGGCCCTTGAAAAAATAAACGGCGAGAATACCATTCTGGCAACCAATACATCTTCCATTTCCGTAACACGGATTTCAGATGGGTTGAAAGATCCGTTCAGATGCATTGGGTTTCACTTTTTTAATCCGGCAGACCGCATGAGGCTAGTGGAAATCATTTCTGGAGAAGAGACGGACCCATCCCTCGTAGAGGTGCTGAAGGAGTTTTCCGGCCTGATTGAAAAAATACCTGTGCTGGCGAAAGATTCGCCAGGTTTTATCGTTAATCGGGTGGCACGGCATTTTTATGTGGAATCACTGAAGTTACTGGAAGAAAATGCCGCTTCTGTCAGCGGTATTGATGCCTTAATGCGATCGGCGGGTTTTAAGATGGGTCCGTTTGAACTCATGGACTTGATCGGTCTTGACACCAACCTGGCGGTAACCCAATCGGTGTATGCAGGGTTTAATCAGGATCCCAGGTTTAAGCCAAGCCGGATACAACAAGAACTCGTGGACAAGGGAAATGTTGGAAGGAAGAAGGGTAAAGGATTTTATGACTATTCCTCAAAATAGAGTGTTTCGAAGTACAATCACGCGTCTGCTCATCGTATTCTCAATATTGATGTGCTCTTGCGGGCAAGACCTGACAGACGATCCCATTCCTGTGGTTCCATTTCCCGACACCATCATCAATCTGTCTTTTCCTGAATATCAAAAACTGGCGTTCGATGGAGGATACAAAACGATTAGTACAATCGGTGTTCGGGGGGTAATTGTGTATCGCAACAATTCTGCTACTTACCTCGCCTTTGAAGTGAATTGTTCCTACCACCCCAATGAAGCCAGTGCGAACGTATCTGTTCATTCGTCTGGTTTGTACATGACGTGCACCGGTTGCGGATCCAACTTCAGTTTTGCAGGTCAACCAACCGGGGGCATTGCCTGGCGCCCCTTGAGAAAATATCGAACAGTACTCAGTGGAAGCAACCTTACCATCTCGAATGAGATCGTGAATTGATGGGGAAGATTTCGAATTGCAAAGGAGCAAAGACCCGAGGTTGTTCAATCCTCTCCGCCTCAGTGCTCTTGCCTTTTTACTCCGATTTTTCTTTCCTCAAAACACTGTGT
>JANYHW010000047.1 GCA_025358885.1 Cytophagales bacterium
CTCGTCCGAAGATTCCATCGATGCGGTATCCATTTTCGGAGGTACACGAAAGAATATAATATCCAAAGATTTCAAAGGTGGAGAAATCACCACCTTCTTTGGTGGCACCGATCTCAACCTGACACAGGCGGATATTGTAGGAACTGCCACCATTGAAATAACCCAGGGCTTCGGAGGTACGAAATTGATTATTCCGGCAAACTGGAATATCAAATCGGAAATTGTTTGTGTATTCGGCGGTGTTAGTGACAAACGTCCTTTGAGCAAGGATAATCCCGACAGCAACAAACTACTAATTCTGAAGGGTACCTGCATTTTTGGTGGAATAGACATCAAGAGTTACTGAGCACAGTTTTAGAGATGCCCTGATTACTTAATCCTGATTCAAATAAAATTAACACGTATGAACTGGTACATTGCCAAAGTGATTTTCAAGATTACCATGCAGGAAACTTCGTACAAGTCACAATTCGATGAACACCTGCGCCTCATACAGGCAACGAGCTTCGAGGAAGCCCTATTGAAGGCCCGGGTGCTGGGAATAACCGAAGAGGACCACTTCATCAATGATCGGCAGCAACCAGTGAAGTGGGAGTTTGTCAACGTGGCGGAGCTCATCCCCTTGAGTGAACTGAGTGATGGTGTCGAAGTGTATTCGCAAATTCATGAGCAAGAGGAGGCCGGGAAATATGTGCACTACATCCATCAAAAGGCCGCTTCCCTGCAACTGAGCCACCGACCCGCTTTCTAAAGTGTCAAGACCCATAATCTCATATTCGAAAATTACGCTGGGCTACTGTTCATGGTGGATTGCCTGGATGCTGGCACAGTTCTTCGTAATAACAAGAAATGGATTTGATTTTAACACTGCCCTGATTGATTCCGCTGTAACACAACTTGTGTTTGCCATTGCAGGATATGCGATCAATACCTCCATGCATGCATACCAGCCCAGTGCCAGAAATTCATGGTATGTCCTGGCGCAAACCATCGGTCTTGCAGCCGTCTCTGCGGGTGTTCAGCGATTCATCTTACTGGAATGGCTCGGAGACACTATAGGCTATGCCGATTTCATGGATAAATCCATCATCCTGCGCGCAGGCTTTGGATGGCTGATGATTGTGATCATTGCCACGCTCACCTGGTTTTGGGTGTATGCTACCGACAATAGAGAAGCTGAAACAAGAAAGGCCGAAGCCATTAAATTTGCCCGGGATGCTGAGCTCGCCAATTTGCGGCAGCAACTCCAGCCTCATTTTCTTTTTAACAGTCTCAACTCCATCAGTGCGCTGGCCGGTTCACAACCCGAGCAGGCGCGAAAAATGATCCAACAACTTTCGGACTTCCTTCGTGGAACGATTAAAAAGGATGACGCCTCCCGCGTAACCCTGGAGGAAGAGCTTCATCATCTCCAGCTATACCTGGACATTGAGAAGGTTCGATTTGGACATCGCCTGAAGGCGGATATCGAAAAAAGTGAAAAGAGCCTGACCGCACAAATGCCATCACTCCTCCTTCAACCCATCGTGGAGAATGCCATCAAGTTTGGACTTTATGACACCGTAGGAGAAATTTGCATTTCTATTTCAACCAGAATGGAAAATAACATGCTTCTGATAGAAGTTAAAAATCCCTTCGACCCTTCCACGGCAACTCCTAAGCGCGGCACCGGTTTCGGATTGTCTTCTGTGAACAGAAGATTGTACCTGCTTTATTTACGAAACGATCTGCTGGCTACGTCTCAGGAATCATCGGTATTTACAACAACAATAAAAATTCCCCAGGCATCATGATCCGCGCAGTTCTCATAGACGACGAGCCCCTTGCGCGCAGCCTGATCAGGGAATACTTAGCCGCCTGGCCCGACATTGAAGTAGTAAGCGAATGTAACGATGGCTTTGAAGGCGTGAAGTCCATTGCACAATTCAAACCCGACCTGGTTTTTCTTGATATTCAAATGCCAAAGATCAATGGGTTTGAAATGTTGGAATTGCTTGATGCACCACCCCCAATCATCTTTACCACCGCATTTGATGAATACGCCGTTCAGGCATTTGAGCGTCACGCTGTAGACTATTTGTTAAAACCTTTCAGCCAGGAGCGGTTTGATAAGGCCCTTCAGAAGTGGAAGGGACAGAAAGGCACCATGGATAAAAACACGAATGCCTTGATGGAAAGCAATTCGCCACCGGAAGAACGGACAAGAATCGTGGTGAAAAAGGGGACCAACATAGTTATTCTCCCCATACACACCGTTCATTACATTGAAGCCTTTGATGATTATGTAAAGGTGCACACCCAGGCAGGGTTCTACCTGAAGAAAAAGACCATGGCACATTATGAGCGGGCACTCGATCCCGGGCAGTTCGTTCGCGTTCACCGGTCATATCTCATGAACTTGCAGGAACTTACCCGCATAGAGGCAGCTGACAAAGACAATCACCTTGCCTTGCTGAAGAGCGGCGTGAGAATCCCTCTCAGCCAGGGTGGATATCAGAAGTTGAAGGAGGTTTTAGGGATCTAATCATTCTCAGGATTCCAATACCTGATTCACCACTAACGCCTAGGCAATTGCTTCCTTTAAGAATCCAATCAAAGGCCTCATCGCTTGACTCGCCTCCTTTATTTTTTTGATAAATTTCTTGTCAATGACCTCAGCATCTGTAAAGGGGTGAGAAACAATAAAACTCTTGTTCTTCAGCCACTCGATGCGTGGATGCTCTTTTGAATAGCCTTTGGGAACAGTCTTCAGTTTATCCCATTCCGAAAAACCCGGAAACCATTTCTTGAATTTTTTGTCCGAGAGAATTTTTCCGAGTCGGTCACCATTGTAGTCAATTTCCTGTCGGATCTTAGAGAGATTCTCCGGATTCGGCATATAAATCCCTCCTGCCACAAAACATCCTCCAGGCTCGATGTGTAAATAATACCCGGGCTCTTCCACTAACTTCCCGTTTGGAGAAAAGCCTGCCCCCATATTGGTCTTGTATGGACTTTTGTTTTTGCTGAATCGGACGTCACGATAAATACGGAAAGGAAGTTTCTTTGGATTGAGACCTGCCAGTTCCGGGTTAAAGGAGATGAGTTCTTGCAGAAACTTACCCACGAACTGCTCAAACTGCTCCTTGGCCTCCAGGTAGGTGCCTTTATTCTTTTCGAACCATTCGCGGTTGTTGTTCCTGGCAAGGGCTTTAAGGAACTTAAGTATATGCTGAAAGTCCATGGGGTTATGTTTTTGTCAGGAATCTAAGACCAAATTATGGAAAAGTCCTGCGTACCACGGCAGGATGTCTACCAAAAATTTTAACCATCTAGTTACAAAGAACACATGGGAAGATTCTAAGAGCGCCAGGATATGACTTAGGTATGGATGTGGTTAAAAGAATCTACTTGGCCACAAAACGATATCCAACACCCTTGATTGTGATAATCTCCACAGATGGATCTTCCCTCAGGTATTCCCTCAACTTGGTGATGTACACATCCAGGTTTCGGGAATTGAAAAACGAATCATCACCCCAAACCCGCATCAGCACGTCCTTGCGTGAAACCATGGCATTCTTGTTCTCGACCATGATCTGTAACAACATGGCCTCCCGATGAGAGAGCTTCCGACTGGAGCTGCCATTGAGTAGCTCATAGCGATTGGGTGTGAACTCAAATTTTCCAATGGATACCGATTCATTCGGTGTTTTATCCGACCGGGTCAATTGCAACAGGTTGCTGATCCTGACAATCAGTTCTTCCATGCTGAACGGTTTTCGTAAGTAGTCGTTACCTCCTACTTCAAATCCTTTGATCAAGTCATCGGTCTGGGTCTTCGCTGTCACAAAAATTATTGGAACAGATGGATTGATTTCCCGGATCGCCCCCGCGAGGCTGTACCCATCTCTGTTCGGCAACATGATGTCGAGAACGCAGATACCCGGCTGCACTTCATTGAATAGGCGGACAACATCATTGCCATCCATAGCCATAGTAACTTCGAAGTCCCGGCTCTCCAGGCTTTCTTTCACGATGCGGCCCAGAAAGGGTTCATCTTCGACGTAGAGGATTTTTACTTTAGGCATCCTTTGTACAGAACATTCTTCCTTCCATTCTATTTCGGAACTGTAATTAGAAAAGTACTCCCCTTCCCCATCTCACTTTTCACTTCTATCCTCCCCTTGTGGGCTTTCACCACACTTTCTACATAACTTAGGCCGAGTCCATGGCCTTTGATGTTATGTGTATCCCCTGTGGGCATTCGAAAGAATTTTTCAAAAATCTTTTTATGGTATTCCTCCGGGATGCCAAGTCCGTTGTCCTGAACAGAGAGCTTGAGTTTCTCCCCGAGGTCGTTGAGATGCAGCACAATGTGTGGAGAGGTTGGACTGTATTTCAACGCATTGTCCAGCAGGTTATGCACAACATTCGTAAAATGAACGGCACTGCCATGGAAAACAAAATCGGAACCTGTTTTTTTGAACTCCACATTCGCCCCTTGCTTGTCAAAAAGCAGCTTCATGGAAGATAGAATGCCATCGATTACTTTCTGAAGATCAACACTTTCAATTTCGATCCTGATTCCACGTTCATCAAAAAGGGAAGTAGTAAGGACTTTGTCCGTGAGCAGTGCCAGTCGACCAAGTTCTTGCTGAGCAATATCGAGGTACTCGCGGGTGAGTTGGGGGTTTTCGATCCCCTTGAAATTCTGCAAGGCCTCCAGTGCGACACTGACGGTCGCGATGGGGGTTTTCAACTCATGGGTTACGTTGCTGATGAAATCATTCTTCAATACCATAAGGCGTTGCTGTGCCTGCAGGTTACGATACATGATCACGAAGGCAGTTACAGTCACCAGGGTGAGAAAGAAAGAAAAAAGAATTTCGATTTTAATCCTGCTGAGCAAGTAGGGCTGCAGATGATCAAAATAGCTTATGTAACTGTCGACGGGTGAAATGGATGCGGGGTCACTCAACAATGACACACCCTCTGAGGTAAAGCCTGCTCCGGAACCGAGAATTCGCTTTACCTTAAATGGCAACATGATTCCAGCCTGATGCAGGGCCATGCTGAAATTGCGATGGATATCGGCTATCCGCAAGGAATCCATTCCCAAACGAAGAATAAAATTCCTGTGATTACTGTCTTTGTTGATCCGGGTAATCATTGGGCGCATGATCCGCCTGAGCGAATCGTCGCCCAATGGCGTTCCAGACAGGAGTATCTCAATCTTCGATCCTATATCATCTGTTGCAAAGAATTTTACACTACTGTCAGCATGTGGATTCTTGCGCATCATAGAATCTTTCATGATGATCTTCCGGGTGAAGAAAGCCGGCAAGGAATCATTGCCGGGAACCGATCGGATATTCGCCTGAATCAAGGAATCCTGCATCGAAAAGATCGTCTTTTCAAAGGCAATGCTCACATCCTTTCTTAAATCTCTTTTAGCGTCTTCAAATACTTTCACAAGCCAGAATGCCTGCAACACCAGCAACAAGGAAATGCTGCTAAGCATGAGGATAACGGTGAGACGGTTCTTCGCTTGATTCATAACCCAAGGCAAAAGTACACGGTTTAGTCTACGCCTTTTGCCGTTTTAACCTTAATTAACCTTTCTTCTACAACCATTAACTGCCTGCAGTCATCTCCTTGCGTAAGTTTGCCTGAGATACTATGAAACCAACCATTACTATGAAACGAATTGCATTGCTATTGGGTGTGCTGGTGTGCCTTACCGCTGCCCATGTTGTTTTCGGTCAGGCGACCGAGGGGGTCATTACCTATGAAGTAAAGGTGAACATGCACCGCAGGCTTCCTCCTGAAAGAGCGGAAATGAAGTCGATGATCCCGGAATTCAGGACCACCAAACAACAGTTGTTCTTCAGGGGAACAGAATCAATTTATAAGCCCCTTATTGAAGATGAGGATGAAGACACCATGACA
>JANYHW010000104.1 GCA_025358885.1 Cytophagales bacterium
AAATCAGCAACCTGCGTGAAGTCATAACCCTGACTACCCATAACAACAAGGCCGAAGAGATCAACCAGAAGGAACTCCGCAGCCTCCCTGCACCTTCCCAGTTCTTCGATGCGCGTGTGGAAGATGAATTCCCGGAAGGCATGTACCCGGTGCAGCAGCACCTTGAACTCAAAGTAGGAGCGCAGATCATGTTCATCCGCAATGACAGTGAAGATAAAATATACTTCAACGGCAAGCTGGCCACAGTTACAGAAATTTCCGGCAAGGATATTTGGGTGGAGATGGCAGAAACACATGTGCGGTACAAGCTGAAGCCTGAACGCTGGGAAAACAAGAAATATAAAGTGAATGAAGGCACGCGCGATCTCGACGAAGAAGTGATCGGCAGCTTCGAGCAGTTTCCCGTTCGACTTGCCTGGGCCATCACCGTCCATAAAAGCCAGGGTCTCACCTTCGACAAAGCAATTATCGATGTCGGACAGGCCTTTGCAGATGGCCAGGTCTATGTTGCCCTTTCGCGTTTACGTTCCCTGGAAGGATTGGTGTTGAGAACCCGCATTGGCTCTTCTGTGATCAGTACCGATAAGCAGGTCGTAGCGTTTGTGCAAAGCAATCATCGGCCTGAACAGCTGTCGGAAGTCATGAAAGCCAGGCAACAGCAATTCATCCGCCAGTTGCTCGACAAGACTTTTGATTTTGAGGGAACCATCAGGGAAATCCGGCATGTGGCAAAAGAACCGGATAAGGAAAGTTTAGGGGAGAGTACCATGAAGCCTGTGCTGATTCAAATCGCTGATGCCCTTGAAGGGGAGCGGCAGAACACGGAAAACTTCCGACGGCAGTTGGCCAGTTTACTTCAGGAAAACAACTCAGGGGCATTGATTGAGCGCATCCGCAAAGGGACTGCCTACTACAAGCCCATGCTGTTTCAACACATCCGGACACTGCTCACCCATCTTGAAGCGGTAAAGCAAGGCAAGCGCGTGAAGACGTATGTGAATGATCTTACCGAACTCGACCAGGTCCTCACCAAGAAATGGGAAGAAATCGACAAAGTCTCATCCCTCGCCGAGGGAATCCTGAGTGGAGATGATACCATCGAGTTTGATCGCAACAGAAGTGGGCGGGCCGCAGAACGCAAGGAACTGTTGAAAGAAGTTCGCGAGCAGGCTGAAAAGGATGGTCCTCCTGTACCAAAGCGGAAGCGACGGACAGGGGAAATAATTTACGATGAGTCGGGGATTCCGATCCCGCGTCCGACGAAGAAAAGAAAAATCAAAAGTGAGGATGGCCGTAGCACCTTCGACATCACACTGGACCTTATTAATAGCGGGATGACGGCGGAACAAATTGCTACGGAACGAGGCTTGGTGGTCGGTACCATCGAAAGTCACCTTGCGAAGGCCGTGGCAGCTGGCACACTCAGTATTTTCAAGTTCATGCCGGAAGGCACGGTGATAGAGATTGTGAATGTGATTCGTCAGCTGCCGGAGGGATTTACTTCAAAAGATTTGTACGATAGACTGAAAGGCAGATATGGATATGGGCAATTGCGGGCCGTGATTGCTTATTCAAAGATGGCGTAAACGCATGCTCTATTCGGAATCGAACGGACTTTCGATCTCTTCGATGATAGTTAACGGATCACCGACCCTCAGCATTTTTCCAACCTCGTTAAGGGGCACGTGAACATTGACCGAAAGCTGATATAAATTTCCATATTGGAGAACCCTGCTTCCTGCGGGCAGGGAAGCTCTCCTGCTCTCCATCATTCGTTTAATAAATAATTTATCGGAAATACCGGTAAGTGGATCACGCGGGGGAACATTGCAGCGGGCACGGGGACTCACGCCCAGCATTTCCACATCTCCAATCATAAAACGGATCGCCCTGCCAGGTTCGCCAACCAGATTTTCTTCCCAATACGGTCCTACCCCCGCGAGTTCCAGGCTCGCTCGAAACCGAAGCCGTACGTCTTCCAAAGAATGTTCTGGCAATGCCAGGCGAAGGGACTCAAACGATGCTTTGCTGATCACCGTAACACTGCTTACCTCAGGGATGTCCATCAGCTGCCCTTCTTTGTTTTGAACCAACCTGATGTGCTCGTGAAAGAAATCACTGAGGTAGGTTTCTAGCTTTGACCTTTCATTTAGCAGGTGGTAAGTTGTCACAGCCCCGCCTGAACGCAAAGACAAGCTGACCGTTTGCGATGAAAGATTGTACGTTGCTTTCAGCTCATTTACACGCCCGGAACGCTTTCCATTCATGAAATGTCCTCCATCGGTGATGAGCGCATACTCACGGTCATGGAGAAGGGAATGCACACCAACTTTCGCCTCCTGGAGCTCAACCGGATCAAGGGATTTTATGGGATAAATGCGAATAAGTGACAGGCACGGCTTGTCCATAAGTTTCAATTTACGGCAATTCCGCAGCCCTGAGTGTCGCGGTTCTATATTTTAACCGCAATGGCGCCGAAACGCGCAGAGATTGAATTCAAGATATTCATCCCAATATTCTACAAAACTGAAACATATCTATTACTTTCACGTTTGCAGAACTAATTGCAATAAACATATGAAAGGAACGTATTTGGGAGAACTGGAGGAACTGGTGCTGTTGCACGTTGGAATCCTCTATCCGGAGGCGTATGGCGTAGCGGTGATGGACGAAATTGAGAAGCAGGCCGGTCGCAGCCTGAACATCAGTGCCGTGCACTCTGTCCTCACCCGGCTCGAAGAGAAAGGGTTTCTGAAATCAAAGATGGGAGATCCCACCGAAGAGCGCGGCGGACGCAGAAAGCGCATTTTTCTGCTCACTGCCTCAGGCAAGCGCGCACTCGAGGAGGCCAATGAATTACGTACGCAGCTGTATAGCCAGATCCCAAAAGTGGCATTGCAATTTAGTTACTAGAATTAGTTGTTCGATCGCTGTTCGTTGTTTGTCCGGGATACCGAATAAATTCAGAATACTGTGAAAAGAACAACCATCAACTAACAACGAAAAATCATGAAGCCTCCCCGATGGGCGGATCGATTTCTGGAGTGGTATTGCCGCCCGGAACTCCTGGAGGAAATCCAGGGTGACGCCCATGAGTTGTTTTACCGGAGGATTAAGAAAAATGAAAGGACTGCCTCCCTGTACTTCGTGCTGAATGTATTCCGGTTCTTCCGCTGGAAGAACATTCGAAAGAGAAAAAGTAAATACAAAGAATCAAACGTTACGAATGCCATGATCAAGAACATTGTACTTGTTTCCATCAGAAACTTCATACGTCAGCCGGGCCACTCATTGCTAAATGTTTTCGGGTTATCGGTCGGGTTCTCCTGCGCATTCCTTATCCTCCTGTGGGTTACCCATGAATTTTCCTTTGACACCTTCCACAACGACCCAGGCAGGATCTATAAGATACTAACCCACGTAGCAGCCAATGGGTCTTCTCAAACTTATGACGTCGCCGGCGCCGCCATGGATGTTTCTTCTGTGCCGGAAGTTGAGTCGCTGGTGAGCGTTGCTTCCGGAGAGCGGTGGCCGTTTGAGCTTTGCTTTCGCCCCGAAGGCAAGGCAAACGAATGCATCTATCTTAACGGCGTATACGCCAACGAACAATTATTCTCTGTATTCAATTTTCCAATCCTCCACGGGGATCCCAACCCGTTAAAGAATCCTGCAGCCATCGCCATTTCTGAAAAGATGGCACAGAACCTTTTTGGGAGTGTCAGCCCACTGGGGAAGATCATCAAAATTGACGATAGACGGGAGGTGACGGTGGTTTCTGTATTCAAAGATGTCCCGGAAAATTCCTCACTGAAGTTTGACTTCGCCTTGCCGTTTGCCATTCTCAAAAAGCAATGGGGCGTGAATGATCAGCAATTCGGACAAAATTTTTTCCACATGTATGTCCGGGTGAATGCACCCATCCCGGCAGAACGGCTTACCGAAAAACTAAATGATGTCCGGGTGATCACCGAGGCCTACAAGGCAGAGCACATCAGCTATCAGGCCTATCCCATGACTGACTGGCACTTGAAAAGCAAATTTGAAGATGGCAAGTATGCCGGCGGCAGGATCGAATATGTTATTCTCTTCATCATCATCGGGGCCATGGTGGTGATTATGGCGATCATTAATTTTGTGAACCTCTCTACCGCACGGGCTACCCTGCGCGCCAAAGAGATCGGCATAAGAAAGGTGACCGGAGCAATCCGCCGAACGATCGCAGCACAATTCATGGGAGAGTCCTTTCTGTTTGTGCTTATGGCATTCGTCCTCTCCATCATCACCGTCCAGTTTGCACGCGCACCTTTCAATACCCTGCTCGGAGAACCGGTAACTGTGGGGGTGTTCACGGGATGGGTGCCTCTGTACCTCGTGGGCGTGTTGCTCGGGGTGGCCATTCTCGCGGGAATTTATCCAGCCTGGGTCATGTCATCTTTTCAGCCGGTGCGGATTTTGAAGAATCAGCTCTCGGCTAAATCCTCCGGATCGCAATCCTTCCGCAAAGTGTTGCTCGTGGTACAGCTCAGCGTATCTATTGGCATCATCATTTTCAGCGGAGTACTCTATCAACAATTGAATTACATCACCCACAAGAATCTTGGTTTCGACCGAAGCAACATGATCCGCGTGGAACCCACGTTCCAGTTGCTTCAGAAGTTTGAAGCATTCAAGAATGAACTGTATAAGAATCCGGCTATTACAAGTATTGGCACAGCAGCCACCAACCCTTTGAACACTTCCGGCGGGAATACGGGTGTAAGCTGGCCGGGAAAAGCCCCGGATGTCAGAATCTCCTTTAAGACCATAGCCTGCAGTTACGAATTTCCGGAAACCATGGGACTTAAGCTTTTGGAGGGTCACAACTTTCAACCCATCACCGGTGACTCCATTCGCACGGAAGTACTGGTCACCGAAGAGGCCGTCAGGATCATGGGGTTGGAACAACCGCTGGGCGAAGAGATAAAGATGGGTGAAGCCACATGCGTGATCATCGGTGTGGTGAATGATTTCCACACTTCTTCCCTTCATGAAGCGAGGCAACCGGTCATCTTGTTCCGCACTTCCTATGAACATACTTCGGCCATCTATGTAAAATACCAACCCGGGTCCACCCAGTCGGCCATGGAAACACTGGTTAACACCTACAAAAGTTTCGAACCATCATTCACGATGAAATACTGGTTCCAGGATGAGACATTCGATGAGTTGTACAAAACTGAAATTATTGCCTCCCGACTCGTATTGCTCTTCACCGCTATTGCCTTAGTCATCGCCATCATTGGAATTGTTGGTTTAGCCACCTTCAATGCGTTGCGCAAAACAAAGGAGATCGGTATCCGAATGGTATTTGGCGCATCCACGGGGCAGGTTATGGGTCTACTCTTCCGTGAATTTTCCTTCGTGCTGATGATTGCCATCCTGGTCGCGGGCCCGATGGCCTGGTACGCGGCCGACCATTGGTTAGCCGGCTTTGCTTATCACACCGACATGCCGTGGTGGATGTTCGGCATAACTTTCCTTGGCGTGGGTGGTCTTATTACGCTGGTTATATGGTTGCAGGGAATGAAGACCCTGTCAGCAAATCCAACACAAACCCTCTTGAGTGAATAACAAGTCCCCCCATCACAAACCCCCTCGCTGGGCCGACAAGTTCCTTGAATGGTATTGTCATCCCGATTTGCTGGAGGAGATCCAGGGAGACGCTCATGAATTGTATCACCGAACGGTCTTTCAAAGCCAATCAAAGGCCAAACTGCAGTTTGCCTGGAATGTCGTCAGGTTCTTTCGTTTGAAAAACATCAGGAAAAGAAAATCACGACAACAAACATCTATCCCCATGGACATGCTCAGGAATTATTTCCTTATCGCCTTTCGCAACATCTCGCGAAATGCAGTTCCTTCATCCATCAACATCTTCGGTCTTTCCATTGCCATCGGCTGTGCAGTTACGATCTATCTCCTGCTCGATTCATACTACCACCTCGACCGATTGCATGTCAAGGGGGACAGGCTGTACATGGTGATGAACGAAGTTAAGGGAGCCGACGCCTCTGAAAAATGGGCCACCTCCCCCTACCTGCTTGGTCCTGCCATCAAAGAAAATACAGCGGTGGAAACAGCGGTACGGATCGAGATGCAGGATGGAAGTAGCGTCAGGTATAACGATGCGGTTTTCAGTGAACGGATTTGGTTTGTCGATGATGATTTCTTCGAAGCCTTCAGCTTTCCCATCAAAAAGGGAGATAAGAATTCCCTGCGGGATAAAAATCATATCATCCTTACCCAAGGAATGGCGACCAAGTATTTTGGAGACGAAGATGCCATAGGCAAAGTGCTCTCGATAAAATTCATCACAGGTCAAAAAGCAGAGTTCACTGTTGGCGCCGTGACGGAAACCATATCGGACAACTCCAGCATGTTTTTCAATCTTCTTCTCTCCACCGAAAAGCTGGAGGACCTGAAGCTGATGGACACGGAGTCCTGGAAGACCTTTACAAACGCCACATACGTGCTGCTAAAGCAAGGGCATCATCCTTCGGAGCTAATGACCTCACTTGGCCAATACCAAAAACTTCAAAGAGTGGCGAACCTCAACTGGCCCATTCAAAGATTTGAACTGATTCCCATGCGAGAGGTGGCCATCAGAAGCTACGACCTGGTCAATTCACTGTCGTGGAGCAACCATCCGGCCGGAATGATCGCGTTGGGAGTAATCGCCACATTCCTGGTAGTCCTCGCCTGCTTCAATTACATGAACGTGGCTGTTGCTTCTGTTTCCACGCGATTGAAAGAAATTGGAATTCGAAAAGTAACGGGAGGCGGCAAGAAGGACATCGTTCTTCAGTTCATGATTGAAAATGTTACGCTGTGCGGCCTCGCGATTGTGGTGGGTACAGCCCTTGCTTACTATTTCCTGGTACCCGGGTTCAATTCCCTTTACCCGATCAAGACACCTTTCACCTTTTCATCTGCATCCGCCATTCTCTTCTTCTTCGGCGGCATGTTGATTTTTATTGCGCTGGTGTCGGGCGCCTATCCTTCGCTTTATGTTGCTTCGTTCAATGCCGTCAACATTCTAAAAGGCAAACAAAAATTTGGAAGCAAAAGCAAGTTGAGCAAAATTCTGTTGAGCATTCAATTCACTCTTTCATTCACCACCATCGTGGCCTGCCTGGTCTTTGCATCCTCCAGCGATTATTTTGAAAAAATGGATTGGGGATATGGCCACGCACAGAATATTGTTGTCCCGGTTGAAACAAAGGAGCAATACCTCGCGATGAAAGATCGGGTAGTGATAAACAAAGACATTATCTCATACGCCGGAGCCGTAAGTCAGATCGGCCGGCACAATGGTACTGGAACTGTCCACTATAAAGAACAACTGATAAATGTTGCCCGTTTCCCTGTTGATTTTGGTTATTTGGAAACCATGAACGTGCGTCTGAAACAAGGTCGCTTCTTCGATCGCGGGATTGAATCCGACAAAGGCGAATCCGTCGTGGTGAACGAATCATTTGTGAAGAAAATGGGATGGACCGAACCGCTGCATGAGTCGTTTGACTGCGACAGCGCGAAACGATTCGTCATCGGCGTGGTTGCCGACTTCCATATAAATGATTTCTACAATAAGGTTGATCCGGTCGTGTTCAACATCGCCACGGAGGACGATTTTCGATACCTTGTAGTCAAGGCCGAGGTTGGAAGAATTCAGTCCACCCTTGAATACCTGAAGGAGAACTGGAAGGAAATTGCACCAGATGATCCCTATCGGGGTTTCCTGCAGGATGAAGTATTTGCCAGCTTCTTCCAATCGAACAAGTCCAATAATAAAATACTGTATTTTATTTCAGCCGTAGCACTCTTGCTTTCGTGTATGGGTTTGTATGGACTGGTGTCGTACAACCTCACACGAAGGATCAAGGAGTTCAGCATCCGGAAAGTCTTTGGTGCCAATATCCTGAGCATCTTCAAGCTTATGAATGGCGACTACATGTGGGTCGTACTCATTGCGTTTGTTGTAGGGGCACCCCTCGGCTTCTACCTGATGAACAAGATGCTGTTTGCCATTTATCCGTATGATATCCCCCTTCGAATATGGCCTTTCCTCGTGACGATTGCCGTAATGATCCTTACAGTTGCATTGACCATCTCCACACAACTCAAGCGAGTGGCTCATGAGAATCCAACGGAAACACTACGGAGTGAATAGTGAAGAAAAATGGTAAGGTTAAAGGTGAATGCAAGACAGCTCCGGCCGATGATCACCGTCTTCACACAATTAAAGCGTCGCAGAACGACAGGTTTCATTCCACTGACCGACCTTCAAAAAAAGACTTGTCTTCCTTTTCCAGCTGACGACTCACCTCGTGGATGATTTCATCCATCTTGACTGCCGTTGTTTTCATGTGGGTGATAAGTTCCTTGTCTTCCGCGGGGGAAGGTCCATCCTCAAAGAGGTTCAACAAACCGAGGAGTGTCGCCAGGGGTGCCCGGATCTTATGTGAATTCATGCTCGAGAATTCCAGGAGCCTCTCATTTTGAGCCCGGATTATGGCGGTTCTGTTCTTAACCGCTTCCTCCAGGTTATTGTTGATCAGGTTTATTTTCTCGTTGGCAAGCTGGAGAGCCTGGGCTTGAGCTTCGATCTCACGATTTAAATCCATCAGCATTTTTTCGCTCGCCCGTTTTTCCCTGACGAGTCGCCACAAAAAGAAAATAATGACAAGGGTGATAAACAATGCGCCTACAATGAATCCGAGGTATAGCCGCTGTTCGGTGATGTCGGTACGGGCTTTCTGCAGGTCCCTGTCCCGCACCATATCAACAAATTTCGCCTCTGCTTCGACCGTTTTTTCCAATTGCTCCCTGCGATACAAGCTGTCGTTGATTCTCTGATATTTTAGATAATAGTCACAAGCCTCCCGATCGTGGTGTGTTGCCCTGGACAAATCGCGGAGGGCAGCATACACCCTACTCTGTTGATCAAGGGAATGGCTGCTGATCGAAAGGGTTAAAGCTCCCTTGAGTTGTTCATCCGCTTTTTCAAATTGCCGAAGGGCTGTGTTCACAGCTCCCAAATTGAGGAGGTTGTTAATGATCTCAACGGTGTCTTTAAACCGCGTATTGAGTGTAAGGGCATTCTCATAAACGGTTTTGGCCTGCTCCGTTTTCTTTTGGGCCAACAGAACTGTTCCTATGTTATTGAGATTGAATCTCACCTGCCTTTGATTCCCGGCCTTTTCGTTCAGGTCCATGGATTCTTCAAACATTATCAATGCACTATCATATTTCTTGAGGTCTTTCAGTACAAGTGCCTCGTTATTGAGAATCAACCCGAGGATCTGTGCATTGTCGATCTTTCTGGCATACCTGGCGGCGTCCTTATAATATTTAAGCGCCCTTGTAGGGTCATCCATCAGGTTAAAGTTCCACGCCAGATTGTTATTAAGCCGTGCCCTGAGCTCATCAAAGTCAGCGACATCCAATGTCATCTCCAGACCCTTAAAATAGAAGTCAGAAGATTTTTGAATGTCATTTTGCTGTAACCAGGAAACGCCTACCCGGTTGCAGGCATAAGCCCCTAGCAAATTGTCCCTGTTTTTCTTTGCAATTTCAAGCAGTTCGTCAAAGTAGGCAATCGCTTTGGCGTCGCGCTTGGCCTGGTATCCCTCTCCCATTTGTTTCAGGAGTGGAATCCGATCAGTTTCATCGGATGTCTTGTTCAATAAAATTTGCAGGCTGTCAAGAGATTGCGCAAACAGCAGCTGGGTAAGGCAAGTCAAATAAAGTATCGAGAGAAGCCTGAACCCAATCATGTACGAAAACTTGTAAGGTTGAAATTGAAAACAAGTGCTGCCCTCGCCCCATCGAGGGAGCCTTGGGGGGAGCTAAAACTAGTATTTTTTTGCTACAACAAGATTAAAGCGAAAAAGGGAAATCATGATGAAAGAAAGGTGAATTTTCAAACCTCGATCCTATTTGAACGTAAGCCGCTGACAGTTTTCGTATCACGCAAAAAGAAGTGATGCCTGAACTGCCATAGCTGGCAGGCTATCCCCGGAGCTTGTCCAGAATGCGGTTGAGCTCGATAGCATCTGCCTTCGATATGTTCTTTAGCGTAGACTGCCAGGCTGAGTATTCAACATCGATCTTCGACAACGCATCCAGACCCCTGGCTGTGATTACGATGTCCACCTGCCGCCGGTTATTTTCACAAATATCACGCTTGACAAGACCCTTTTGCCTCAGCTTCTCTACCAGCCTGGTGGCATTGCTGCTTTTATCCAACATGCGACAGGTTATTTCGGCGAGCATCAGCGCCTTGGGATGACTTCCTCGCAAGATTCGAAGCACATTGTACTGTTCCGGGGTGATGCCGTACGGCTTGAGTCGCACCGCGTTGATATTATACAGCCAGCTGCTGGTGTACAGAATATTCACTGCAACCTTCTGAAATTCGTTTTCAAATTTTTCCTGCTTGATATCCTGCTCGAGCGACATAATGTTGCAAATGTACTAACTATTATTGTCTATACAATTATTTCGGGGCCGGCTTGTTTGTCGAAGGAATGATGGCAGATCAATATCTCGAGTCCTTCATCTGATCTTTCGCTCCACCATAGAGCACATCCAACACTGCACTTTCACTAAAGAACCTGTGGGGAAAGGGCAATTCGATTTTTGAAATATCATTCAGCACCTGCATCGCGTCTGAAGGCAATTCAAATTGCACACAACCCAGCACTTCATCTATTTGAGAAAGTTTGGTTGCCCCCACAATGGGGACCACGGACTGACCCTTATGCTGTCGTGTCCAATTGATCGCCACCTGTGAAGGGGAGACTCCAAGTCCCTGGGCTACTTCAATTACTTTCTTTGTAATCATCACCGAACGCTCGCCGAGTCGTACGCTTGTTTCCGGCAGGCGTCCTTTGTCTCCTTTAAGGTACTTGCCCGTTAGTGCTCCTCCCGCCAAAGGTGCCCACGGTGTTACGGTCATGCCGAATGCTTTCGCCATCTGCATTAGTTCCGGTTCAACGGTGCGCTGAATCAGGCTATATTCAATTTGAAGTCCGACAAACTGCGACCATCCCCTGAGTTGAGCAAGAGTGTTCGCCTGGCTGACAACCCATGCCGGCGTATCACTGATGCCAATGTAATGCACCATTCCCCGGTTAATGAGATCTTCCAGTCCTTTAATAATTTCTTCTGCAGGAGTCCAGCTGTCCCATGCATGCACCCACAGCACATCGATGAACTCCGTATTCAGGCGCTTCAGGCTGTCGCGCACGCTGCGCATCATGTTCTTGCGGTGGTTGCCGGAGAAATTCAGATCTCCTGCCCGGTCCCGTAGTGAATATTTTGTGGCGACAACAAAATGATCACGGTCTGAGGAGATAAACTCTCCCAGGTATTTTTCCGATGTGCCCTCCGTGTAGCGGTTGGCTGTGTCCAGGAAATTTCCTCCGGCCGAGGCAAAGGCATCAAATATTTGTTTGCTCGTGGATTTATCAGCGCCCCATTTCCATTCTGTTCCGAAGCCCATGGTGCCGAGGCAAAGTTCAGAGACGCGCAGGCCGGATTGGCCGAAGAGTTTTTGGTTCATATCAGGGTGTTAATTCGGGTGGATCAGAATGCTAAAAGGCAATAAAGATCAAAAAAGTTTAGATAGCAGTCATAATGAATATGGCTCCTATAGTCATGTCCGAATGTAATAGCTCACATGATAAGAATCTTCCGTGAGATTCTGGTAGGCTAGTATCTTTCAGGAAATTCATCCAAACGGGGTTAGGGAGTCCTGATTCCACAAAAATTACCGTTCAGAGAATCCGCTATAGCTATTGCCAGGGGTTGTATATTACAAGAATGCGAGTCGGTGCTTACCTATCCTTGGCGGTTCTTTGGGTCACAATAAGCTGCATCGATCTTGTGCATTTCGACATCCCAATCGTTCCACTGACGGAAATTGTCATTGATGGTTCCATCACAGATGAGCCGGGACCATACACGGTAAAACTCAGCAATGTCATCAAGAGTGATGATACCCTTCCACTGGGCGTGCCGGTAAACGCAAAAAATGTTTCCATTCTTGACGACATGGGCAACGTGGAGGTACTCCAGCAAACAGCCAGCGGCGTTTATCAGTCAAGCCCCACCGGTATCCGCGGCGCTGTCGGCCGGTCTTATTATGTCAAGGTCGAGATGATCAATGGAAATGTATTTGAATCGACACCCGACAAGATGACCCCCGTCGGTTCGGTGGACACCATTTACTACGAGTTCGAAACAATCCCAAGAAATGGATCGCCGGATTATGGTTATCGTATATTCATTGATTCTCACACCATCCCCGGTGAGGCCTATCTTCGTTGGAAGTTTGTGGGCACCTACGTGGTGGAAACACTACCCCAATATGCCTTGTGCCCGGGTTCATGCCAACCGAATGGCGGGGGAGCAAATGAAATCAACTATTGCCCTCTTCCATGCAGCGGATATATGTGGGTTGATGGACAACTGAAAAAGGGATATACACTCAATCCAAAAACCCAAAAGCCGGAATTTGTACAAGGGTTGGAGTGTACTTGTTGCCGGTGCTGGGTGACGCCCCGTGAAGACAAGCCAAAGGTGAATGACGGAGAGTTTTCAAAAGATGGAAAATTTAGTAAAGTGGAAGTTGGGTTTGTGCCGGTAAACTTCTACACATTTTTTGAGAAGTACCGTGTTGAGATCCAGCAGATGAGTTTGTCGCGGGCGGCCTATGACTACTGGCGGGCCATTCAAAAACAAAAGGAAGGAATCGGGAGTTTATTCCAGCCAGCCAGCGGCCACATCCCCACCAATATTTCTGAGATCAACAAAGCCACTTCCGTGCAGGGAATATTCTTTGCGGCCTCCGTGGCCAAACGTCAAATTTACTTTGACCAAAAAACATACCGACCCTACATTGAGCCACCGGAAGATTGCGTTAGTCCTCCGCGTCAGGGAGCCGCCGGAGTAAGCTGTCTGCTGGGGTTTCCTGGCTCGGCTAGCACAACAGTCAAGCCGACGGATTGGAAGGATTGAAGAACATAGTCTATTGGAGCAAAATGCAGGTACTTACCATGGAGTTAGACTCCAGAATCTGATGATGAAAAAAATTTCAAGCAGGTTGACATTGGTTTATGAGTTTGGGATGCCGTCTGTAGGTGTGGCATTTCATATTTCCATCATTATTGGAGCAATCTGGTTCTTTCCAAAGGAACACTTTACTCTTTATATTTCATTTATTCCAGCCTCAATATTTATTTCGACGTTGGTGTTTTTCCCGCTCATCAAACTTAATGATGTCTATCTTGATGGTGATGAGGTAGTCATTGACAATTTTTTTTAGCACACAAGAGTCCCGGTGTCAGATATAGTGAGCATCACAAGATTCATGTTCTATTTCTACATTTTAACAGCTTCAGAGAAGGGTAAACAAAGGAAAATCATCTTCATGCCCCACATACGACAAATAATAGTATCTGTGACACCAAAGGATGTGCAAGAGCTTAGAAAAAAGATTTCGCCGCATCCATAGTCCTTCTGTTGTTGTGTTAATCTCCGGCAGAACTGAATAGGTTGTCACTTTTCTTTTGTGTGCCCAAAAGAAAAGTAACCAAAAGAAAATGCACCACGAACGCTGCGCACCTCCGCTCTGCTAATCGCCGTGCCACTACACATGCCCCGGTTTACGCCGCTCCGTTCGTGGACACCCACCCGCTGGATCTATCCCTAACTATTACCCACAATGGTTCAATCCCAAGAATAACAAAGTTCATCTTTGAGTGACGACCCCGGTCCGTTGTTGGTGTTCTCATACTTTAATTTCATAAGGCACTCTATTTAAACCCTTTCAGAATCTCAATTCGAAATCTGCATCAGGTCACCGACAACCTCCTGAAAATGACAAATGTGTTGAGAGCCATGAATCAGATTTTTATGATCATTTCAAATTAAGGTAAAACCCAATTGTTGTTGGTGGCCTGACC
>JANYHW010000118.1 GCA_025358885.1 Cytophagales bacterium
TCTGAGCCGGGAGCGTACTCTCCAATCGGTTCGCCGGGGTTCATTAACTCTTCCATCAAACTTTTCTTGGGCCTTTTTAATTTCTCTTCTTCCAGGAATTTGGTGTAGCCCAGGTACAGTTCAGGGTTTGTAGAAAATCCTGCATGGAAAAGTCCTTCGGCCAATGAAACCGTGTACATCCTGGTTACATCTCCACTGCCAGTACCGCCGGCAATGAGTTCATAGGCACTGTTTCCCAGGAGTGCCAGGGAGCTTCCGGTGGTGATAGGTAAGGCGTTGCTGTTCTTCAGCAGGATCATACCTTCCGCGGCGGCTTCCCTCGACAGCTGTGCGTTCTTCTTAAGGTCGGGGTTATCGGAATACTTGTAATTGTTGTACGTAGGGGAAAGGAGTATGATGCCCAATATATCTGCCACATTCTGGTCAAGTACCTTTACGTCAAGTTGTCCCGCCGTCACCGCATCCAGAATGGCTTTTTTCTGAGGGGGTATGCCAGGCATGATCAAGTTGTTTCCGGCTTTCATCATGGCCACGGCGTCTCTGCCACCAAACCAATCTGACATGACGAAGCCTTTGAACCCCCACTCTTTCCGCAAGACCGTGGTGAGGAGCTCGGGATTTTCAGCTGCATACGGGCCGTTCACCAGGTTATAAGAACTCATGATGGTCCATGGCCTGGACTTCTTCACCATGATTTCCCAGCCTCGCAAATAAATTTCGCGGAGGGTTCTTTCGCTAGCGATGGCATTTACCGTATTGCGGTTGGTTTCCTGGTTATTCGCGAAGAAGTGTTTGGCTGAAACGCCTACACCATTGCTCTGAATCCCATTGATCATTGCCGCAGCGATGTTACCCGTCACGACAGGATCTTCTGAATAGTATTCAAAATTTCTTCCGCCAAGGGGATTGCGATGGATGTTCAATCCGGGGGCGAGCAAAATGTCGATACCATATTCTTTGGCTTCCTTGCCGAAGGCGGCGCCCACTTTTTTCACCAGTGTTGTATCCCAACTGGAAGCGAGCAGAGTCCCGATAGGCCAGGCGGTAGCATAATAAAGGCGTGATTGACCTGAATTAAAGGGGTGAATACCTGCAGGGCCGTCACAAACAACGAGGGAAGGAATTCCAAGGCGTGGGACGCCCACGATGGTACCCGCTGCACCCCGTACCCGCTTCTGTGAATCGGTGGGCTCGCCGGAACCCGGCATGGGCATGCCCGGAATGTTCATCCCGCCGCCTACGAGGAGGTTAACTTTTTCTTCCAACGTCATGGCGGAGATGACGTCCTGGATTGAATTTTTTCCCAATTGAGGAGGAGTCTGTTGCGCCTGCGCCAGAACGGCTAAACAGGAGAGGAGACAGACCCATACAGAGCGACTTCCGGAAGTGAACATAAGGGTAAAAGGTTTAATTTTGAATTATTGAGTCAATATGACACAATAGTAATATATTTGACTTGAAAACCAAAATGATTGGAGTTTCGCAGGTGGTGCCTGATCAGGGCGGACAGGTTTACTGTCTCCGGATCCTCATATGAACTGCTTAGGCAAGCATCCAACCAGATTAGCCAGTTATGAAGCCAACTTCCATTGAAGACTTTCTCCGGCAGGCGCATCAGTTTTACCTCCCTGCAGTCTCTATTGACAACGTCATCTTCGGGTTTCATGAAAACCAGTTGAAAGTATTGCTGTTAAAATCTTCAGATAAAAATGTATGGATGTTGCCGGGAGGTTTTGTTGGAAAGAAGGAGCATGTGGACGCCGCCGCAGCCCGCATTCTGAAAATCCGCACCGGGCTGGACGCCATCTTCCTCCAGCAGTTTTACACTTTTGGTCAACCCGAACGGTCGAATAACAGAATACTTGTGAAGGCGCTGAAGTCCTTGACTCGGAAATTTGACAAGAACCATTGGGTATTACAGCGTTTCGTAACTGTTGGCTACTATGCTTTGGTTGAGTATGCCAATGTCAATCCGCATCCGGATGAACTCTCTCTGGCCTGCGACTGGCATGACCTGGATAAACTGCCAGAGCTCCTTTTAGATCATCATGAAATCATCCTTAAGGCATTGGAAGAAATGCGACTAAAACTTAATTATCAACCCATAGGATATAATCTCCTGCCGAAGGAGTTTACCATGAAGAACCTGCAGTCCATTTACGAAACCCTGCTTGGCCGGAAGCTTGACCGCGGAAACTTCAACCGGAAGATGCTTTCGTATGGAATATTGGACCGGAAGGAAAAGCAATTTTCAGGTGGAGCCCATAAGGCACCTTATTTATATAGCTTCAATAAGAAGAAATATTTCAAGGCACTGGAAGGAGGGCTGGGCAGAGAATTCTGATACATAGTTGACGGCCTTGCTGCGGATTCCAATAACCGGGCCGTTGGCCTTTGCAACTTTAGTTCTGCAAAACACCTATATTGAATTCCAAATATTTCGCCGTCATGAAGAAGTCTAATATCTCGTTAAAGACAGTGTGCCTGATCGCTGGCATATTGGTTTTCCCCACAGCCTATGCGCAATCTTTGAGTTCAAAGCAAATCGACTCACTTGTTAGCAAAACCATGGAGACCATGCCCCTCGCCGGCATTGCTGTGGCCGTTGTAAAGGATGGTAAAGTAATTCATTCAAAGGGTTACGGAATAGCTTCGGTTCAAGGGAAAGAAAAAGTGGATGAAAACACACTGTTTGCCATCGCGTCCAACAGCAAAGCATTTACGGTAGCTGCCCTGGGGATATTGATCGATGAAGGAAAATTGAACTGGACGGATAAAGTAGTGGACTATATTCCGGAATTCAAGATGTATGACCCATACGTTACAGCAAACTTCAATATTCAGGACCTCTTAACCCACAGAAGTGGTTTGGGACTCGGTGCCGGAGATCTGATGTTTTTTCCTGATGGCAGTGACTATACCGTGAAAGATGTGCTAAAGAGTTTTCAATATCAGAAACCGGTTTCAGCATTCAGAACAAAATATGATTATGATAATTTATTATATGTGGTAGCCGGTGAAGTGGTGGCCCGGGTGAGTGGGATGAGTTGGAGTGACTTTGTGGAAACGAGAATCATGAGACCCCTGGGCATGAACCGGTCGGCAGGGGTGTATCAAAATCTGAAAGACAAGAAAAACTCAGCCATGCCACATTCGGTCATCAATGGGGAATTGAAGCAGTTGGAAACCTACACCAAAAACGATGCTTCGCTGGGAGCAGCAGGCGGGATATACGCCAGCGTAAATGATCTAAGCAAATGGATGCTCATGCACTTGAATGATGGAAAGTATGGTGAGGGGTTGAAGTCACAACTCATCTCATCGAGGACGCACAGCGAGATGTGGAGACCTCATACCTTTATTAACTTCACCCTGAAACCTGATCCAAAAAACAAAACGCATGTGAATGCTTATGGTCTGGGTTGGGGAATCAAGGATCAGAACAACTTCATCATGATCAGCCATACGGGTGGATTACCCGGTATGCTCTCTCAAACTACCCTCATCCCTGAGTTGAACCTGGGTGTTGTCGTGTTGACCAATAGTGATCCGGGAGGATATAGTTTTTATACCATATCTCAATCCATTGCCGATTCCTATCTAGGCATGGGAAGAATTGACCGGATTGGCCAGGCAGCCGACGTGATTCGCAGGAATCAAAGCAAGGGTGATTCGGTTACCACGGCCGTCTGGAGCATTGTGAAAAATAACAAAGCAGTCCAGCCAAAGCCGGAGAATTTTACCGGCACTTTTCGTGATCGTTGGTTTGGGGAGGTGAAGATTTCTATAAAAGATGGTCAATTGTGGTTTACTTCACTGCGATCACCCAAACTCAATGGCAAGATGTTTTTCTATAAAGGCAATACTTTTGCCATTCAATGGGACTATCGGGACATGGAGTGTGATGCCTTTGCCATATTCGCCCTGGATGAAGAAGGGAGAGCCTCCGGCATAAGGATGCGCGGGATATCACCCAACATTGACTTCAGTTTTGATTTCCAGGATCTGGACTTGCAAAGGTTGAGTGATAAGAAATAGAGACATCATCGAACAGGACGGTAATTAGTCTCTGCCCTAAACAACTAACTGTGCCAATGCTGATTCCATACATCTGCATATAGTTCTGGTTGCCTTTTGAATTGAGCCAATACATAAGCACAAAGCGCAATGACTTTCAACTTGTGTTCCCGGGCGTAGGCCACCATCCTCGTGAGTAGTTGGGCAGCAATGCCCTGGCCTTTCAATTCTTCTGATACCTGAGTATGGTATACGGTCAGATTTTGTCCATCAATGCCAATGGCCATCTCAGCTAAAAGGGCCGCGCCATTTTCAATAACAAAGGCGCCACGGCCCTGATCATTTAGTTTCAATGTGATGGCATCCATACCGCCTAACTGAGTTTTACCTCATTCAGCAATTTATCGCCGGTTTCAAAGGATCTTAGATTGGATAGCGTTGTCTCTGCAATTTGCGTCAATGCTTCCTGAGTAAAGAAACCTTGGTGTGCAGTAATGAGAACGTTGGGGAAACTGCTCAGGCGTGAAATGATGTCGTCTTTGATGATCTTTTCCGAAAGGTCCCTGAAGAACAATTTTTCCTCCTGTTCATATACATCGATGCCCAACGCGCCAATGACTCCGGATTTGAGACCGGCGATAACGGTTTTTGTGTCAATGAGCGCTCCACGACTGGTATTGATCAGCATCACACCTTTTTTCATAAGGGGAATGGATTGATCATTGATTAGATATTTGGTTTCTACCGTCAGTGGACAATGAAGGGAAATGATATCTGACTTTTCAATTAATTCCACCAGGGGTACGTAGCTAACACCGGTCTTCGTCACTTTATCGTTGGGATAGAGGTCATAGGCCAGCACCTTACAGCCGAAGCCCAACATGATGGAACAAAATACCTTGCCGATATTCCCGGTACCAATGACCCCGATGGTTTTGCCAAACAGGTCAAAACCGAGAAGGCCATTGAGAGAAAAATTCTGTTCGCGGACGCGGTTATAGGCCTTGTGCGTTTTTCTGTTCAGGGTCATGATCATGGCCACAGCATGTTCGGCCACGGCATGCGGTGAATACGCTGGCACCCTAACTACCCTGAGTCCATGATCTGTGGTGGCCTGTAAATCGACATTGTTGAATCCAGCGCAACGAAGTGCAATTATTTTTATTCCTCGTTTAGCCAACTGCTCCACCACGGGCCGGTTCACCTGATCATTTACAAACACGCAAACGGCTTGAATATCATGGAGTAGGTTGACCGTTTTTTCACTTAGCGCGGTCTCATAATATTCGATGGTAAATCCAAAGGCGGCATTGTGTTCGTCGAAAAATTTCCTGTCATAGGGTTGGGTACTGAAAAAAGCAATTTTCATAGGGCTGGAATCAAATTTATTATCCGCTTGAGTTGGAAATTCCATTCAACAGGATTGCATAAACTAAATATAGATAAAAATGAATGTATCCATCCAGCCTGTACCAGGATAAAGCACTTGCCGGAAATTTGGATTACCTGTATGAACGATGCTTTAACTTACTAACCGCCCAATACCACATGGAAATGAGTGAAGCTTCTTTGATTATGACGAATGTGGATAAATGAATAGCTTGTGGATCAGTTCGCCCCAAGTAGTTGTCACAGGATATACCATTAGCTGGTCAAAGTTTTCCGATCGGTCCCACACTTAGGCCTGATGGCGTTAATTTCTGTTTGTTTTCCAAAAATGCAGAGCGGGTTGACCTTTTGCTCTTCGATCACGTCGACGATGTCAAACCTCAAAAAATCATTTCTCTGGAGCCGGGTATCCAAAAGACATATCACTACTGGCATGTATTTATTCCTGGTCTGAAAAGCGGGCAATTGTATGGCTATCGTGTTGTGGGCCCCAATGACCCTGCCAATGGGCATCGCTTTGACCCTGAGAAAATCCTCCTTGATCCGTATGCCAAGGCAGTGGCGTTTCCCAAAGCCTTTGATCGGGGATCTTTTACTCAACCGGGCAAGGTGGCCGGCGCTTCTCTAAAAAGTGTTGTGTGCGACCTGTCCGGGTATGACTGGAAAGGTGACCGACACCCAAGACGATCCTTTGCTCAAACAGTTATTTATGAAATGCACGTCGGCGGGTTTACCAAAAATCCCAATTCAGGAGTTGCGAGAGGATTGCGTGGAACGTATCAGGGACTAAAAGAGCGGATTCCCTACCTGGTGGATTTAGGAATAACGGCAGTGGAACTGTTACCCGTTTTTCAGTTCGACCCTCAGGATTGCCCGAAGGGGCTCGTCAACCATTGGGGATACAGCCCGATTTCATTTTTTGCACCACACCATGGATATAGTACCAGCATCAATCCCATGGTAGTGCTCAATGAATTTCGCGACATGGTCAGGGAATTGCACCTGGCGGGTCTCGAAGTAATTCTGGATGTGGTATTCAACCACACGACCGAGGGCAACCAATCGGGACCAAACTATTGCTTCCGGGGTATTGACAACAGCATATACTATACCCTGGAGGAGGATAAATCTCTATATGCCAACTACTCAGGGACTGGAAATACCTTGAATGCCAACAATCCCATTGTGCGCAGAATGATCATCGACAGCCTGCACTTTTGGGTCAAGGAAATGCATGTGGATGGTTTTCGCTTCGACCTCGCGTCCATATTGTCACGGGATAACAAAGGTAGACCCATTGAAAACCCTCCAATATTGTGGGACATCGAATCTGACCCTGTACTATCGGGAACAAAACTGATCGCGGAGGCTTGGGATGCAGCAGGCTTATACCAGGTGGGAAGTTTTGTTGGAGACAGCTGGAAGGAGTGGAATGGTAAGTTCCGGGACGATGTGAGAAGTTTCCTGCGGGGTGACAATGACAAGGTTTCAAATTTTGCAGAACGGACCATGGGCAGCCCGGATTTGTATGGATCCCAAGACCGCGAACCAGAGCAAAGTATAAACTTTGTTACCTGTCATGATGGGTTTACGCTGAACGACCTGGTGTCATACAATGAAAAACATAACGAAGGAAATGGGGAGGAGAACAGGGATGGCAGTAATGATAATTTCAGTTGGAATGGGGGAGTAGAAGGACCAACGGATGACCCACAGGTCGAGTCCGTACGCAACCGGCAAATCAGAAATTTTCTGGGCATTACCTTGTTGTCGGTTGGTGCCCCGATGATTCTGATGGGTGATGAGGTGAGAAGAACGCAACACGGCAACAACAATGCCTATTGTCATGATGATGAACTGACCTGGTTTGACTGGAGCTTGACGGAAAAGAACAAAGATATTTTTCGTTTTGTGAAAATCCTTTTGCACGTTCGCCTCCAACGGGATATGGGCAAAAAGGAATATAGCATGGACTTGATGCAATTGCTGAAGCAGGCCCGCGTTGCCTGGCATGGAGTTGCCCTGGACAAACCGGATTGGTCTGCTAACTCCCATAGTATTGCCATTACTATACAATCCTTGAGTGGTGATGCCACCATGCACTATATGATTAATGCTTTTACCGAGGCCCTTGATTTTGAGATTCCCCCCTTAGCCGGGATTGGCAGTTCATGGAAGAGATGGATGGATACCTCCCTTCCTTCGCCCGATGACATTTGCTTAATGGCAGATGCCCGGGTGGTAAACGGTGCTACCTACAAGGTAAATGCACATACCATGGTCGTGTTAATTGATCAGCTGAAGAAGGATTGATAAATGAATACCAGGTCTCCCGGCTACCTCCATCCTCCACCCATCGCCTTGTAGAGATCAATCTCTGCGTGGAAGAATTCTTTCCTGGCTTCAGTCAGCTGTATTTCTGCATCAAGCACATTCCGGCGAACGGTTACGACCTCCAAGTAGTTGGCATAGCCTGTAAGGAACAAATCATTGGCGATACCTGTTGCAAGGATAAGTTCAGTTACTTCTTGTTGTTTCAACTCACTGATTCTGCGGAAGGCCAGCGCCCTGTTATAATATGAGCTTACCTCGCCCACTCCGGTGAACACAATTTTTTGATATTGCAGAAAGGCAATGTTTTTCTCCGAGCCCTGTAACCAATAGTCGCGCATGATCCCCCGGCGGTTCAATATGGGGGCTGTCACAACTCCCGTTACACGGTACGCTGTTGAGACGGGATTGAAAAAGTAAGTGGGATTGAAGCTGTTCAAGGCGAGGAATGCCGAAAGGTTCAGCCCAGGGAAGAACGCAGCGCGCACGGCTTTCAATTGCGCCTCATTGGCGTTTAGTTGCTTCTCCGCCTCCATGATGTCTGGCCGGTTTTGTATAAGCTGTGACGGCAAACCGGTTTGCACCAATGACAATTGCGCAGCCATAAGTAATGTGTCAGTACGATCGATTGTTTGAGGGAAACGTCCAAGCAATGTGTTCAGGCTGTTCTCTACAGCGATGATCTGCTGGATCTTACCCGCCTCCAGCGACCGGCTTGCCAACAGCTGAACATGAAATTGTTTGACCGCCAGTTCGGTAACCTGACCTCCTTGCTTCTGTATCTCAATGATCTCCATCGCGCGTTCCTGCAGTAACCGGTTTTTTCTAATAATTTTCAATTCATTGTCATTGGCCAACAATTCATAATACAAGCGGGCAACGCCTGAAACCAATTGCGTTTGCATAAACTGCCGTCCATGTTGAGAGGCTAAGTAGCGATAGTAGGCTGCCTTTTTCCGGTTTCGAAGTTTTCCGGCGAACCCAATCTCCCAGTTGGTCTCCAGTCCAAGGAATGCATCGGGAACGGGTGTAGGTATTTGTTGATCCTGGCTGATGTTGGGCGACTGGTTGGTGTCAAAGTTGCCTACTCCGTTTTCGGTGTATTTACCATACTGCGTGGTTCCCAAAGAACCGCGCGCATTCAAATCCGGAAAAAATGCTTTGCGGCTGAAATTCAATCCGGCCTGTGCCTGGTAGATCCGCTGAGCAGCAATTCTAAAATCAACATTTCTCTTCAATGCTGTGTCAATAAGCATGAGCAGCAATGAATCCCGAAAGAAATTGCGCCAGACCGGCACGATTGGGTTTACCTGACTGCTGTCGGGGATGTATTTGAAACTTGGAGGTGGCTCTACCGGTTGAGTAGCGGTTACCCCATTGGGTAACTGGCAAGAGGATAATAATATGCCCGCAAACATCAGACTGCCTGCGCACATCAGGAAATTCTTAGCACCAGATGAAGGAACAAATCTCATACTGACGCAGGCTTATTATTTGCACTGGAATCTCTGCCCACCTTCTCATGGAGTGACGCGAAGATGAAATACAAGCCGGGGATGATGACCAGACCGAAAGTTGTTCCCATCAACATGCCTCCGGCAGCCGTTGTGCCGATTGTTCTATTTCCCAGCTCACCTGGTCCGGAAGCTATCACCAGGGGAATGAGTCCTGCTATAAATGCAAAAGATGTCATCAGAATAGGACGGAAACGGGCCACGGCTCCGGCAATTGCTGCCTCAGCAAGTGACGCACCTTCTTTGAACTTGAGGGAGGCAAACTCAACAATCAGGATGGCGTTTTTTCCCAACAATCCAACCAGCATGACCAGGGCAACCTGGGCATAAATGTTGTTCTCCAAACCCAGAATCTGGAGGAAGAAGAAGGCACCGAATATGCCGGTAGGCAAGGAGACAATTACGGTGAGCGGAAGTATGAAACTTTCATACTGCGCGGAGAGTAACAGGTAGACAAATACAAGGCATAGCGCAAAAATGAAAGTCGCCTGATTGCCCGAGAGAATTTCCTCGCGGGTAATGCCCGACCATTCATACGTGAACCCCCGAGGCAATTCTTTCGCGACAGTTTCTATGGCTTTGATGGCTTCTCCACTGCTATATCCTGCTTCCGCACTGCCATTGATCATGATGGCATTGAACATGTTATACCTTGTGATCTGCTCGACACCAAAAACCCTTTCAAGCCGGATGAAGGTGCCAAACTGGACCATCTCACCCCGATTATTTTTAACGTAGAGTTTGAGCAGATCTTCCGGTTTGGTTCGGTATTCGGGACCAGCCTGCAGCATGACTTTGTACATCCTTCCAAAACGAACAAAGTTGCTTGCATAATAACTTCCTATCATTGTTTGAAGGGCGTCCATCGCCATGACTACAGAGATGTCTTTCTTGGCCGCCATTTCGTAATCCACATGAATCATGTATTGCGGATAGTTCGGATCGAAACTGGTGAAGGCGCCTCCCACCTCTTCCCGGCTATTGACTTTTTTAATAAAATCCTTCGCTACCTCGTTGAGACGGCTGAGGTTGTTACTTCCGGTTTTGTCGATCAACCGGAATTCAAATCCGCTGGCGTTACCGAACCCCGGCACTGTCGGAGGCGGGAAGAACTCAATTACCGCGTCATTGATGTGTTTTGTTTTTTCCTTCAGCTCATCAATCAAGTCATCTACTGACTCTTTGCGCTCATCCCATGGTTTGAGATTCAACATGCCCATTCCGAAAGATGAGCCAGCCGATTCCGTGATGATACTGTATCCGCCGAGCGTAGAAATATTTTCGACAGCCTCCAGTTCTCTGCTGATTTTGCTTATTTCATTGAGAACTTTTCCGGTTCGTTCTACCGTGGCGCCGGCAGGGGTAGTCACATTCACATAAATAACACCCTGGTCCTCCGTGGGAATGAAGCCGCCAGGGAGAAACAAGTTGACCACCCAAATCCCCAAAAGGAATACTAATAGAAAAGCCAATGTGAACCGTTTCCGGAGAACAACTTTCCCTATCAGACCATGGTATTTTTTTTCAGTCTTGTCATAAGCGCCATTGAATCCTGAGAAAAAACGTCCTAGCCAGCCATTGCTTTGTCCGTGTGAAGGGCGTAAAAGAATGGCACAAAGGGCAGGCGTGAGTGTGAGCGCATTCAATCCCGAGATAAGGATGGCAATGGCGAGGGTAAGAGAAAATTGCCGATAGAATATCCCTACAGGTCCTGATAAAAATGAAACCGGTATAAAAACAGCCGACATCACGAGGGTTATCGCGACAATGGCGCCGCTGATTTCATTCATTGATTCGATGGTGGCCGCTTTCGCATTCAATTTTTTCTCTTGCATCTTGGCGTGAACGGCCTCAACCACGACGATGGCATCGTCTACCACGATGCCAATTGCAAGGACCATGGCGAATAATGTCAACAAGTTGATGGAGAAGCCGAGCAATTTCATGAAGCCGAAGGATCCCACCAGCGCGACAGGTACTGCGAGTGCCGGGATCAGCGTAGACCGAAAATCCTGAAGGAAAATGAATACAACAATAAAGACGAGTACGAAAGCTTCCATGAGGGTCTTTACCACTTCGTGAATGGAGGCGTCCAGGAACCGGGACACGTCATAAGCAAAATTGTAGTTCATATTGGGCGGAAAGGCCGTGGCCTTCAACTCCTCCATGCGTGCCTTTACATGTTGAATGACTTCGCGCGCATTTGATCCGGGCCTCTGTTTAATCATGATGGACGCAGAAGGTCTTCCATTCGTTTTGGAATCCATGGCATAACTGAATGATCCAAACTCGACATCTGCCACATCGCTCAATCGTAGAAATGAACCATCGCTGTTGGCCCTAATGATGATTTCTTCATACTGCGGTATATCAATAAACTTGCCTGTGTATTTGAGGACGTATTGAAGTGATTGTTCTCTCTTATTCGAGCCCTCACCGGTTTTTCCTGGTGCGGCCTCCACATTTTGACCGCGGATGGCCTCGATGATTTCATTGGTTGACACCGAGTAGGCTGCCAGACGGTCAGGTTTCAGCCAGACACGCATGGAATAGTCACGAGAGCCCATGATCTCCGCAAAGCCAACTCCTTCAATCCTTTTCAGCTCCGGGAGAATATTGATGTCCGTGAAGTTGTATACGAATTTTTCGTCTGCCATTTCATCTTCACTGAACAGATTCAAGTAAAGAAGCATACTGTTCACTTCTTTTTCGGTCAGTATGCCGGCCTTAATTACCTCTTGGGGCATTTCGTCCAGCACAGTAGAAACACGATTTTGCACATTGACGGCTGCGATATCCGGATCGGTACCAACCTTGAAGAAGACGGTGACAATGGTGGTCCCGTTGTTGCTGGATACGGACGACATATAAGTCATATCGGGAACACCGTTAATAGCCCGTTCAATCGGGGTGGCCACTGCTTTTGCACACACATCCGCATTGGCTCCCGTGTATTTGGCAGTAACGGTTACCGAAGGCGGAACGATTTCCGGGAATTGGGTGATAGGCAATGTAACCAGAGCGAGTACACCCAATAACGTGATCAGGAGGGAGATCACCAGCGACAATACTGGGCGTTGAATGAAAATGGTAAACATGCTTAGTTATCCGGATTGAGTTCCGTGGTCCTCAACAGTTCTTCATTGGAAACCTTGCGAGGAGTAATGACCATTCCTTCACGCAAATTCTGGATACCTTCAAATACAATGACATCCTTTTCGCTCAAGCCTTTGCCAACGATATAGTAATCACCAAAGCGTCGAAGAGGAACAAATCCTTTCATCATCGCGATGTTATTCCGGTCAACCAGAAACACAAAGTTCTTGTCCTGAATCTCAAGGACCGATTTCTGTGGAATGAGCAAGGCCCGGCTCTGCACCTCATGCAGCCTGACTTTTCCGGTTGCCCCGTGTTTGAGAATGTGTCGTGGATTTTTGAATTTGGCTCTGACGGCAATGGCGCCAGTGCCTTCGTTGAATTCGCTTGCTATGGCTTCGATTTTTCCTTTCAGGGGATAGACGGTTCCATCGGCAAGAAGCAACTCCACGTTATTGAGGAACGAAGTATCTGAACGGGTATTGCGTTTAAAGAATTCCAGATACTCCACCTCTGAGACATTGAAGTAAGCGCTCATGGTCTCAATGTTTGAAATCGTGGTGAGCAACATTCCCTGCGTAATCAAACTACCCTTTTTAAAAGGGAGAAGATCAATGACGCCACTGAATGGAGATCGAAGACTGGTATTGGTAAGCCTGATCTCGGCGGCTTTTTCCCCAGCTTGCCCAACTTTTGTCCTGGAACGGGCAATTTCAAGTTTGGCTTCGGCAAGGTCCATTTCTGTTTTCGCGACAACATTCTTTGCTACCAACATCCTTACGCGTTCGAGTTCCACCTGGGCAGATTTGGTTTCAGCTTCCGCACTGGTAATGTCAGCCCGGGCACGGTTAAGTTCAGCCCGGTATTCCTCATCATTGATCTTAAACAAAAGCTGACCGGCTTGTACCAGTTTACCTTCATCAACGAGAATTTCTTCCAAATACCCCTCCACCCTTGCCCTGATTTCTACATTTTGAATCGCCTCGATGCTGGCAACATATTCGAGAGGAACACTTACGTCTTTGCTAAATACTTCAATGACGGGAAACTCTTCAGGCTTCAGATCAACAGCATTCTTGGAATTGCGGTTGCATCCGGTGAGAAGTAGGAATACGGCGAACCAGCCTGTCAGAAGTTGTTTCATTGTTGGAGTCGTTGGCAGGTAGACATCGGCGAATGTCAGAGAATGTCATCCGTTGCGGAATTGGCTGAAATTGGTCGGGAGGTACGGCGAATATCCAGTTTCTTCATTCGGGATCGAAGTGTATTGGGATGCATGTCCAACTGCTCGGCAGCTCCGCCAAACCCGCTGATCTTCCAACTGCATTCTTCCAATATATGAAGGATATGGTTTCGTTCGATTTGTTCCAATGATAAGTTGGCAGGTGTATCTGTATATGGTCCTGGCGAGAACATCTGGATTTTCAGTGTATTCCCTTCGCTTTGGATGACAGAGCGTTCAATTACATTCTCCAACTCCCGCACATTGCCCGGCCAGGGGTATTCTCGCAACCGCTGGAGGTCTCCCTTCGAAATAGTTTCAAGGGCTTTGTCATATTTCGACGTTTTTGTCTTGATAAAGTGCTCGATGAGCAAGTCGAGGTCTTCCTTTCGGTTTCGGAGCGCCGGAATGGTAATGGGGAAAACATTCAGCCGGTACATCAGGTCGCTTCGAAATTTACCTTGATTGACTTGTTGAGTAAGATCGATGTTGGTCGCGGCAATAACGCGAATGTCAACACGAATGGTTTTTTCACCTCCAATTCTTTGAAACTCCTTTTCTTGCAGCACCCTCAATAATTTGGGCTGCAAACTGAGAGGCAGTTCACCAATCTCATCGAGGAAAATGGTGCCGCCATTGGCCAATTCGAACCTTCCGGTTCTGGATTGAATGGCAGAAGTGAATGATCCTTTTTCATGACCGAACAATTCATCTTCGATAAGATCGGCGGGCAGTGCTCCGCAATTGACCTTAATGAATGGCTTATCACATCGCAGGCTGGAGGCATGAATGAGATCGGCAAACAGCTCCTTGCCGACACCGGTCTCTCCCTCTAATAGCACCGTGGCATTGGTGGAGGCGACCTGGTTTGCTTTCAGCAGGGCATAGGCCCAATGCCTTGCTTGTTCCGATGATCCGATGAGATGGTTGATGAACCGGAATTTTATGCAAATTGATATTTTCCATCTCGATCTCCTGTCGCAGCCGATTGAGTTCTACAATGGTATCTTCCTGTTTGGTGATGTCCTGGCCAACCATGGCGATGCCTTCCAATTCTCCGGACGGACCATAGGTGTTGAGGTTCATCCAATTGACGGAGACTAAACCACCCTTATCGCCTTTGAACACACCTTTGAATGGTGGAAAAGAATCCGCCTTCACAATCGACTGGTGGAAGGCCAATCTCATTTTATCACTTTCCTCTGATGTTACAAAGCATTCAAACCAATCCTTACCCACGAGACTTTCTTTGTTAACGAGATTAAGCTGCGTACCGGCAAATGAGTTGACCGAACGAATGTTTCCGTTCGTATCAAGTTCCATGTAGATTACAGGTGAGTTGTGGATCAAAGAATGCCACCGATGGTCCTGCCTGTTCACTTGCAGTTCCAGTTTCGATTTATTGCGTGCAATGGACTGAAGACGCAACCCCATGATCAGCATGAAAGCGAGTGAATGTAAATGCATGGGGAAAAATCGTGTGAGACCAAAGAGATTGGTGTTGGTAAAGCTCAATAAAATATGGTTGAGGCTAGCCAGCAGAAACAGCATACCAAAAATGATCATCGCCATGGAGAGCCATCGCGCTTCGTTCTGATCGCCTTTCCTGTGCAGCCATCGCGCAGCCATCACCCCATAGCTGAAATTCAATCCGAAGACACCAATCGCAAAGTAAGTCCAAAGGGGTCGGGGAAGTGTCGACGTTGTAAAGAACATGAGGAAATAGGATAATGCGACAAAGAGGCTGATAAACTGGGGAAATTTTTTACCCGGACGCTCACTGAAATAGTATAAAAACCATGGGAAGACAGCGTAGTATCCGAAAATGAACATCCGTTTGACATGCAAAAGATTTACATATGAAGCCACCTCGTTAGTCAGGAACCCTGTGGGGGGAATCAGGATAAATAATGTCATGGATATTCCCATGGCAGCGAGGCAGAGGTAGGTCGGATTTAGTGTTTTCTGCTTTGCCAGGCCCAATGAAAGCAACCCCATGGAGAATGAAATTCCCGCGGTGATTAGGGCAATATTATGATAGATCGCTTCCAAATTTGTAATCCTCAAATTTATACTCTTCTATCCTAAGAAAAAACGCACAACTGTGAAATACTTAACTGTTCACAGGCACTGATGATCGAGAGCTGACGATAGGAAGATAATCTTGATCTTTTTTACCCTGAAGTAGCCCAAAACGCTTTTAAATTCCTCATCACTGATGGTGACAAATCGTTTTAGGTGGTCCCTGAATCCTTCAAATGAAATGGACTGTTGATGCATTTCAGCAAAATTAATGATAGTTGTTCTGTAGGAGGACAAGAATGCGTTGAATAATTTATCTAAAATTATATCCGATGGGCTGACACCCGGCTTTATCACAACAGGCAGGGCAGGATGAGTATATTTGAGTTTGGTCCCGGTCGACATCAAAACTCAAAATGTGAAGATATGTTTTACATCACCCAACTTATTTTTCTGAAAGAAGGCATGGAGCAATTATTTCATCAATTTGAGGATCATGCCATTCCCCTCATGGAGAAATATGGTGCAAAAATGATATTCAGGCTGAGGCCTAAGGATGATGCATTTGTTGAAGGCGGAACCGAAAGGCCATACGAAGTTCACTTTATTTCATTTGAGTCGGAACTGGATTTTGAAAATTTCATGAAAGATGAGGAGCGGAAGAGGTATGTGCATCTCAAGGATCAATCGGTCAGGTCCGTGATTCTGGTCAAGGGTGCGAGGATTTGAAATAAAAGTGCAAAACAGAAATCCGGAAGATTTCATTTTATCGACCTGGCTCCGCTTTGCGCTTTCTGTACTCCCCTTTCCAACTACATCAAGGTGAGGATCACAGAGGCAACCAGCAGCATCATGAAGTGATAGCTGGTATTAATGCCGAATAATTTCCATGACTTTGACTCCCAAGCCACTGTACTCAAATCCATAGGCAGGTAGAAACCCAGCCATGTGAAGACTGTGGACATCATAATATTTTGGAAAGCCGACGTTTGTTCTATGCCGGGAACATAGCTCCATGCCGCCATGTTGTGCGCAAAAACATAGGCCAGGAAGAAATTTCCGATCACCATAATGATCATTCCTTTGGCGATTGCTCCTTTGGGTGGTTTGACGGTGGTGTCGAATCCCATCTCTTTCGCCCATGCTTTTCCGAAGAGGGGAGTGTACCAGAGAAATCCCAGGACAAAATTGGCTATCACGGTCACGAGGATTGCCGTCATGCTGATGTTCATTTCCATAACAGGTTGGGTTTAGGGGTTGCAAAAATTGCAGATAAATGTAAAAAATTTTCTGGCAAGGAAACGGTCCTGTCTGGACAAAAATGACCTACTTCCCCAGAAAGTTTTTAAGCTCCGGGTGAACCTGGGATGTTAAAAACTCTGTGATGGAAAATTCTGCCAGTCTGTGAATATGGAACGGGTCTTCCTTCATGATTCTTTCCACTTCATCCATGGATTTAGCCCTGGCCAATATGATGCCTCCGGTTCTGGGTACTTTGCGACCTGATGCGACAAACACGTTTTGCTTGTAATATTTCTGAAGAAACTTGACATGAGCCGTCATGTGATTGTCAAGTTGCTCCAGGGGCACGATATAGTGCAGGTTGATAATGAACACCGTTCTAATATTAGCTTAAGCAATGTAGTCAAAACTGTCTTGTCTGGAAGGCTCTGTATCATTGTATTGCAATTGAAAGATCGCCCGAATATGCTGTTGTATATCTTTATGCGTACTTCAATATTCTGGATATAGACTTAGAGTTTTGAAAACAAAAAATGCATTCTATGCACACCTTAAAAACCATCTGGTCCCTCCTGGCGGGATTTATCGTGGTCGTCGTTCTCTCTATCGTGACGGATCTTATCCTTGAAAAAACCGGGATGATGAGACTTCCCTTTCACGAGAACTCTACCCATTCATCTTGTTGGTCATACTCTATCGTGGTATTTACGGAACGATGGGTTCTTACATCACCACAGAGCTCGCTCCGGACAAACCGATGCGACATTCCATGATTGGAGGGTTCATAGGTTTCGGGGTAAGCATGGCAGGGGCGATTGTCATGCGCGAGGAAGGACCTGCATGGTATGCGATGGCACTTGTTTTAATTGCTTTGCCGACGGCGTGGTTTGGAGCAAAGATGAAAATAGCCCGCAGCAGCAAATAAGGCATTTGCAAATGCAGTTTTAAGAATGTGTTAACCTGTACATAATTCTGGGGTAGCATGACCGCAATACCTTTGTCGTTGAGATTAAGCCCATGTTTCTATGAAAACGCGAGGCAAACAAGAAAACCAAAACCATTCAGGGCATCTGACGAGGTTTGGGTTTATTATCATCCTGGGTTTGTTTGCGGTTGGCGCAATCTAGACAAGACAATTTGCCGCTCT
>JANYHW010000154.1 GCA_025358885.1 Cytophagales bacterium
GCATGAGAGAAGAAGAAAGGTTCGGCGGCATATCGGAATGCCTGGATGCCCAGGTTCATGAACACCGCAAACTTATAGCACGCTCCGAATATCCCAAGGGCTGCTTCATTCGAAACCGGCCCGTAGTAGTGTTCTGGTAGCCACCAATCCAGGGTAAGTCGCGAAAACATTTCATTGGTCATGCCCGCAACACCCATCAGCATGACGGGGTAAGCGTATCTGAACATTTCGTCGGAGATGATGCGGTCCCAAACGGGGCGCCACTGAATCAACGTCCTGAAAAAGAAGAGAAGGTAAAATCCATTGGCAAGAAGGGTGGCGAGAAAGACATATCCAATTCCCACAGAGGAATCATAGTTGAATTTCAGGAAATAGAAATTCAAAACAATCAACAGAAGTACGTTGGCGATTTTCGCCGAAGCAAAGAGGAGAGCCTTTTTCTGAAGCCGGAGTTGAGCGAAGGGAATGGCGACGGCTGCGTCGATAAACATAACGAGGGCCAGCCATCGTATGAATTCGGGATGCCCCCCAAATCCAAGCCACGTGGCCAATGGTCCGGAGAACCCAATAAATAATACCGTGAGTGAAAGGCTGATGGTCAGCACAGAAGTCTGTGCCAGATTGAAGATTTTCTTAATATCAGCCGACGGTTTGGTGGAGAATCTAAAGAATGCCGTTTCCATTCCAAACATGTAAACCACATTCACAAAAGCCACTATCGAAAGCAGTTTTGTGATTTGTCCATATTCATCCCTGGAGAACATGGAAATGGTGTGCAAGGGTACAAGAAGGAAATTCAATACCCTGGGCAGCATACTACCCAACCCATAGAGCACAGTTTCTCCTGCCAGGGTTTTGATTTTATTCATGGATGGGTGTGATCATATAGACCATGAACGGATTCTCCCGGCTAGTGAGCCAGCGGCGCTAGTTCATTTTTAAGATTAGTGAGGATATCGTTTGACATTTCTTCCAGGCCAAACTGATGTTTCCAACCCCAATCCATTCTCGCCGTGCTGTCATCAATACTCTTTGGCCAGGAGTCAGCAATGGCCTGCCGGAAATCTGGCTTGTAGGTAATGGAGAAATCAGGGACATGTTTTTTGATGGTTGAGGCAATCTGCGCAGGACAAAAGCTCATGGAAGAAATGTTGTAACTCGTCCGCACTTTAACTTTCTCGGCAGGGGCCTCCATTAGGTCGAGAGTTGCTTTAACGGCATCCTCCATATACATCATGGGGAGGTAAGTATCGGCTGCCAAAAAACATTCGTACTTTTTTTCCTGTAACGCCTTGAAATAAATATCCACGGCATAGTCGGTGGTGCCGCCTCCGGGAGGAGTCTTCCAACCGATAAGGCCAGGGTACCGAAGGCTTCTGACGTCAACGCCGTAACGCCTGAAATAGTAGGAGCACCACAGTTCGCCGGCAAGTTTCGTAATGCCATAAACTGTGGTTGGGTCCATGATGGTATCCTGCGGTGTGTTTTGTTTGGGTGTGCTTGGACCAAATGCGGCTATGGAACTTGGCCAGTACACTTTGTGAAGTTTCAGCTCGAGTGCGGCCTCCAGTACAAAGAGAAGACTATCCATGTTCAACTTCCATGCCCAGCGGGGATCTTTTTCCCCTGTAGCCGAAAGAAGTGCAGCCAGGTGATAGACTTGTGTAATGTCATTTTTCTTCAGGATGTCAAACAGTTTATCGCGCTGCATGACGTCAAATTTTTCATATCGGCCTTCTTTCAATATGCCCGTGGCATCTTTTATGTCGGAAGCGATGACATTATCCTTACCGTGAATTTTCCAAAGGCCCTGGGTAAGCTCGCTTCCAAGCTGACCACCGGCACCAATCAACAGGATGGTAGTTTTCTTCATTTCAACACACGAAAGCGAAAGTTATCAAAATTTCACATTTACAGCCCGCCCGGTTAGATTTGGGGTTCAAAGCCTTTGTTAAACCTACGGAACCGAAAAATCCACACCATGTACACGAAACTCCAGCCAGTCCTTCAAAAAGAACTCCAGTCTATCCGAGACGCCGGCCTTTACAAAAAGGAGAGAATTATCATTACACCCCAAGGTGCCGACATAAAAACAGCTGATGGCAGGGAAGTTGTGAATTTCTGTGCCAACAATTATCTGGGACTATCTTCTCATCCACGGGTGACAGAGGCGGCCAAGCGCGCCATCGACACGCATGGATTTGGAATGTCGAGCGTGCGTTTTATCTGTGGAACACAAGACATCCATAAAGAGCTGGAGCGTAAGATTTCGGAGTTCCTCAGCACCGAGGACACTATATTATATGCTGCCGCTTTTGATGCCAACGGAGGAGTATTCGAGCCATTGCTCGGGGCAGAAGACGCCCTGATTTCAGATGAGCTTAATCATGCGTCCATCATTGATGGGGTGCGTTTGTGCAAAGCCGTGCGCTACCGCTACAAGCACAACGACATGGATGATTTGCGAAAACAATTGGAAGAAATCAGGAGGGCCGGTGCCAAACAGATAATGATTGTTACTGATGGCGCATTCTCCATGGATGGAACAATTGCTCAACTGGACAAGATATGCAATCTGGCTGACCGGTTTGAAGCGCTGGTCATGACGGATGAATGCCATGCGACAGGATTCATCGGAAAAACGGGCAGGGGTGTACCCGAGTTCTGTGGCGTGACTAAAAGGGTGGACATTATTACTGGCACGTTGGGGAAAGCCCTTGGAGGGGCATCCGGGGGATTTACTTCCGGAAAAAAGGAAATTATAGAATTATTACGACAACGATCAAGGCCATACTTGTTCTCCAACACATTGGCACCCTCCATCACAGGCGCTTCCATCGAGGTATTCAATATGCTGTCTGAAACCACAGAACTCCGCGACAAGCTGGAGTACAACACCCGCTACTTTAGAACCGAAATGACGAAGGCTGGATTCAGCATCAAGCCCGGTGAACACCCCATAGTTCCCATCATGTTGTATGAAGCACCCCTGGCTCAGCAATTTGCCGAGCAGTTGTTGGAAAAAGGTATCTATGTCATTGGATTCTTCTTCCCGGTGGTGGCGAAAGGTCAGGCCAGAATTCGTGTACAGCTTTCCGCAGCCCATACCCAGAAGCACCTGGACAAAGCAATCGCCGCCTTCACGTCTGTAGGGAAGGAACTTGGTGTGTTGAAATAGGATTACTTGCCCCGCTTCTTCAAAACCTGAACCAGTTCGGGTTCATGCGGAAAAAATCCAAACAACGGCTCAGCAGTCTCTTCTGGTAGGAAATAGATCTTTTCCTTTTTTCCCCTCAGCTTGAGTTTGTACAGGTTGAAGTACGGCACCGCTTTGATGGACTTTACCTCCGGCCATTCATACAGCTCGGTTTTATCGTGGTCAATCACGGCGATACGCTTCTTTCCGATTGATACCCGCTTAAGCCGGGTGGCAATGGCAAAGTACAAGGCAACAAACGTGAGGCCGATGATAAAAAAAATGAGGGCGGTACTTCTGTTTTTTTCAGCGTCTCCACTGAGGAAAAGAACCGACCCACATGACCACTGCAACAATCCAAAGGCCAGAAAAAAATACTTAGCGAAGTAGAACTTCAAAGGACTGGCTTCTTTCATTTAGCATAAAAAGTTTGTTTTCAATGACTAAGATATTAAAAATATTTACAATTATTCAATATTTGAGTGGTAGATTTTAGGATTTGAGGATCACCTGAGGTGTTAATAAGTATTGCATGATTCTATTTGTATAGTATGCGTGCCCACAAAGGTTCATCATCAAGCGCTGAAAGGGCATTAATCATCTATTCATTATTGAAGTTTTATTACACGGCTTCAGGGCTTGGATACACTTTACCTTCTTTATTGCAGGCATTTGACTGAGTTAAATGATTTTGCTCTTTTCAGAGCTAATCTTCCACTACGATTGGAAAATCCTGTCCGCGTGAGAATGTAAATGGATACTGTGGCTTGCCTTTTAGTTTTCTTGTCATCTCCGGGACCTGGTCATCGAGGTAACCTTTCAGCTCATAGATCGTCACCTTGCCATCTTTAGGTGCTCCATCCGCATCGCCCTGAAGGGCTTTGATCAACAGGTAGGTAAAGATGCCATGTCCAAGTTCGGCAAACTCACTGGCAAACTGTTCGCTTCCGGCAGAGGCCATCACGTGAATCCCCGCACTTCGCGACAATTGGGCGATAGCCTTCTCTTCAGCGGCGCCGCGTGTGGCCAATAGTTCCACCGAAGCACCACTTTGACAGGCATCCATAACGATGAGTTGTTTGAGTGCCTGGATGTTTTTGAACTTGTCCTGAAGGAGGCTTGCCTCAATGGCTTCCTTTTGAAGTGCTCCCAGGTCATACAACCGCAAACTTTCGCTGGGGATGAAGAAGAACTGGTCATCGACCATGCTTCCATGGCCTGCATAGTAGAAAATGAACACGTCTTCAGGATGAATTTTGGCCGACAACTCCTCCAGTTTTCGAATAATATTTTCTCGCGATGCTTCTGCGTCAAACAGGGTATGCAATTCCAGATTTTTATAGAGCTGAGCGCCCTTCGCCTCCATCATCTTGCCAAATGATTCAGCATCCGGCCGGGCATAATTGAGCGTCATCCGGGGGTTTTTGTATTGATTAATTCCGACCGCCAATACATAGCAGGTGCTGTTTTTTCCCGAATGTTCAGAGAAAAGTTCAGCCGATTGAGGGTCAGATTCTATCTTGTCTCTATTAAAAGCGGATGCGGTAAATGTATTGGTTCCACCCAGCAGGCTGACAACTTGACGGTAGGTTGTGGTTTGATCTTTGCCATTAGGCATCTTCAGCTCCTGCTTTTTAACAGGAAGTGATTTGCCATTGTGAAATAGTTTAAGGTTTTCAACCCCGGCGCCATTGTCTGTTATCTTTATGAATACTTCTCCTTTGCCTTCTTCCTGGGAAAGCACAGCTGCGACTTTTATTGTCGGGGGCGGCGACTTAAGCAACATACCCCGAATACCTTTTTGACCGTCACTGCCTCCCCGGTCCTGAAAAATCTTTGGGAGGAGGTCCGGACGATAGAATTCATCAAAGAACTGGTCGACCGAATAAGTCTTCATGCCATCAACGAAGTGAATAAATTGCCTGGCTTCCTGGGTACCATTGAAGTATCCTTCCGGGTTTTTTACCATCCATTCATTTTCTCCGAAATGAATGTGTTCAAAAAACTCTTTGCCGGAATTGAGCTCCCAGAATTTGGTTGATCCATCAACGCTGTGACTGATGAGCATTTTGTTGTCAGGACTAAACAGGAGCGATGTCACCTCTCCATTATGTCCTTCCAATGTTCGGATTACCTTAGCGGTAACGATGTCCCATTGACGGATGGTTCGATCTGCTCCTGCAGAATACACATACCTCCCATCCGGACTAAAGATGGCAATATGGGCGGCGCCATGATGACCCATGAATTTCTTTACCATCAAACCTGTGCCGATATTCCAAAGCCTGACGGTGCCATCCCAGCTTGCCGTGAGCAATTGCTGCTTGTCATTGCTTAATCTCAATGACCCGATTACATCCTGATGCCCGACGAAATCCCGAACGGAAGTTTTCGAATCAAGTTCCCACAGCTTGAGGTCTTTGCCCTGGGCCGTGAACAGATACAAATCAGATGGTCCCCACAAGATGTTGTAGGCTGAGCTGGCCTCGAAGTCGAAAAAGGTGATGGACTTGCCCGTGGCAAGGTCCCAGGTGATGAGCCTCGCATCCCAACTCGAGGCCGCCACCCTGGTCTCATCTTCATTGAAGTGAATATCCAGAATGGGTTCACGGTGGGCCTTGATCACCTGGATTGAGTCTCCTGTGGCGACGTTCCATAGGATAATTTTGCCGTCTCCGCCCCCGGTGACAAGTCTGGTTCCGTCCGCAGAAAGGTCATAGCATACCACCGCCTTCTCATGGCCAATATATTCCATCAGAGTCTTTCCTGTGGAAATATCCCATCGCTTTGCCTTTGTACCGAACTTCCCCTTGATCAGGGTCTTACCATCATTGCTGATGAGCAGCTGATTCTTGAACCTTACGTACTTTGCAATCTGCATGTCCCAAATGAAGTTGGGATCATACCTAATACCTCCCTTGTCACGCATGTTCAGGAAGCCGGTAAGGGCACCCGTGGATTTGTGCTTATCCAGGTCCCAGATTATCGCCGTGTTGTTGTTGGAGGTGATAATCAGTTTCTTGCTGTCATTCGTGAAGGTAGTTTCGTTGATCTCCAGCTCAATTTCAGGATTGAATTTTGCCAGCTCATGACCACTTTCTGTATCCCAGACAAAAATTTCTTTTTCCGAAGCGAGCGCCAGTTTTTTTCCATCAGGACTCACATGCAAAGATGACAGATCATTAACTTCATCCGCAAATTGTTTAACTAATTTTCCCCCGACCATTTCATATTTCTTCACTGAACCATGTTGTGAGGCCATGAATAAATTCTTGCTGTCAGGTGAAAATGTTACGAACGTAGCACAACCCCCGCACCAGCCGGATCCAAACTCAAATGTGTAGATCTTTTGCCAGTCGGTGGTGCGGTACACATTCGCCAGCCGGTTGTCTTCGCCGAGTGCCATCCATTTTCCATCCGGGCTGATGGCGACATTCACACCTTTTCGATTGCCCTCCGGACTGGCTTCAATTTCAACTAATTGTTTTTTGCTGGTAACATCGTATGCCCTCACGGGAAATTTAAGGCAGGAGGCAACGAAGTACTTCATATCAGGACTGAATACGACATCAGTTATTATTTCATTGAAGGGATTAAATGAAAACATTTCTTTGCCTGTGGCCACTTCCCACATGCGCACGGTTCCATCTGAACTGCCCGTCAATAATATTTTTCCGTCTTTGCTAAAGTCGAGGGAGGTGACTGAAAACTCGTGACCCAGGAAGCTGCGAACTTCACGCCCGGTGCTTAGTTCCCAGAGTTTGGCGGATTTGTCACGGCTGCCTGTTGCAACGTAGTTGCTATCGGGACTTACGGCGACTGAAACTACAGCCAGCTCGTGTCCTTTTTGAATTACAGTTTCAAGGTTTTGGGCAAACGAAAAAAGGGGAGGAGAGAGGAGGAGCGCCAGGAGTATCTTCATAGGCAGCAGTTGCCAGGAGAACGAATTGATGCTGCGATATGAGTATAAAGGGGCCACCGATTGCAGATTTCAGAACTCATTAAAGGTAAAAATATCAAGTGCCAAGATTCTTGGTATAAAATAATTTGCTAAGATGGTGGTTTACACAGATTAAATGCAGGGATCTATGCTTTTACTTCCTGAGGCTCGGCGGGCTCGGGTTCCACCGGCACCTCATCCCACTTCTTCGGCTCCTCATTGTGGAGGTATTCGAGAATTTTCTGTTCCACCTGTTTCAGTTTGAGCCCTTTCAGGAATTTGCCATTTCGCGCCATCACCAGCCGTCCGGTTTCTTCCGAGATGATGACCACGAGTGTTTCGGTGGTTTCACTCATTCCTATTCCCGAACGGTGACGAAGTCCGAAGTGAGGTGGCAGATGATCATTTTCGCTAACTGGCAGCACACAGCGCGCGGCCTTGATACGGCCTTTGTAAACAATGACTGCCCCATCGTGCAGTGGACTGTTCTTATTGAATATGGAAATGAGCAGACGCTTGGTGACTTCGGCATCCAGTGGATCTCCGGTATCAATATAAGATTTCAATTCTGTGTCGCGGGAGAATACAATCAACGCTCCGGTGCGCGTAGCCTTCATTGTTTTAATCGCTTCAATTACCTGATGGATATCGAAATCGTCATGAAAGCGCGTACGCCAATGTGCTAATGACTTAAAGAAGTCGCGGTTAAGGTCTGTACTGCGGCCAATGACAAGTAGAAACTTTCTTAGTTCGGGTTGAAATAGTATGATCATCGCCAAAACCCCCACGCCCATGAATTGTCCCAGTATCGTGGTAAGCAATTCCATCTGGGCAGCGCGCACCACCAGGTAAACAAGGTACAGGGAAAGCAAGCCCAGGAAGATGTTTACCGCCAGACTTCCGCGGATCATCTTATAGATCTGGTAGAGGAGAATTGCCACCAGGCTGATGTCCACAAGGTCCACCCAACTTACCTCGAGGAACGCTATTTTGAAGATCAGCATCACCTGCCAAAGTTAATGTTTTTGACTGATTGGAGGGCTTTTACTCCTTAATAATGATGAGAAGGTGCAGGTAAGTGCGAAAGTAGTTTGATACATTCGACAGCCTCCCTTACATCGTGCACCCGCAAAATGCTGGCACCCTGGGTAAGGGCAAGAGTATTCAAGGCAATGGTGCCGGTCAATGCTTCTTGCGCGTTTCCACCGAGGGTCCGCCAGATCATAGACTTTCTTGAAAGTCCCGCAAGAATGGGTACACCGAGCATTCTGAAGTGATGCAAACCCTGCAACAGTTCGAAATTATGATCCACGGACTTTGCAAACCCAAAACCAGGATCCAGGATGATGTCTTTTACACCGAGATCTCTCAAGGCGAAAATTTTGTGTTGGAAATAATGGGTGATATCCTGGATTATATTTTTGTATTCGGTGAGGCCGCTCATGGTTTGAGGCGTTCCCCGCATGTGCATTACCACATAGGGGACTTTAAGAGCAGCCACTGTCTCAAACATTTTCACATCCAATCCGCCGCCGGAAATGTCATTGATCATAGATGCTCCTGAATCTACAGCCTGCTGTGCTATGGAGGCACGAAAAGTATCAATGGATAAAATGGTTTCCGGGTATTGTTCCAGGATGAGCTTGATGACTGGCATCACCCTGGATGCCTCTTCTTCCTCACTTATGTCCGCAGCGCCTGGCCGGGAGGAATAGCCTCCGACATCAATTATATCAGCACCATCGTCCAGCATTTTTTTTGCTTGCCTTAAGGCTGATTCGGGGTTCATATATTTTTTCCCGTCATGGAAACTGTCTGGCGTCACATTGAGGATGCCCATAACCCTGGGCATACTCAAGTCAACGAGTTTGCCCCGGACATTCAATGTTTTGTTGGTATAAAATCCGTTATTTTGCACCCGCTGTATGATTACAAAAACTTCTACACAATATAAAGAGGTAATCTCCGCCTGCCAAGGCCTGTTTGAGAAGAAAACACGTGACTATGGTACTGCCTGGCGAGTACTGCGATTGTCGAGCATCACCGATCAGATTTATATCAAAGCCCAACGCATACGAAGTATTCAGGAGAAAGGTCAGCAAAAAGTCGAAGACAGCATCATTGATGAGTTCATGGGCATCGTGAATTATTGTGTCATTGCCCTGATTCAGATCAAACTTGTGAAGTCATCTGCTATGGAGCTCACGGCTGATGAAGTTATGCCTTTATATGAAGAGGCCATTGAAGAAAATCACCTTCTCCTGGAGAATAAGAACCATGATTATAGTGAAGCGTGGCGCGACATGCGGGTAAGTTCCATGACGGACATCATTCTCATGAAACTGCTGCGCGTGAAACAGATTGAAGACAATGAAGGAAAGACGTTAGTCAGTGAAGGCATTCAGGCCAATTACCAGGACATGATCAATTATGCTGTTTTCTGCCTTATTAAGCTAAAAGAATAATAATTAAAATCATGGACTCTTCTTGAACGGGGAGTCCAATGCAGGTAAAACTCATGAGACAAAAAATAATCGATCAGTTCGCGCGCTATTTTGTTGGAGGACTCTTCATTTTCTCCGGGTTGATCAAGCTTAATGATCCACTGGGTACTGAAATCAAATTGGAGGAATACTTCGAAGTGTTTGCTCAGGATTTCGGATCATTTTTTAATTTCTTCACACCCTGGTCACTGGAGCTGGGGATGATCCTCATCGTGCTGGAACTTGCCCTTGGCGTGGCCATCCTACTGTTTTACAGGATGGGGCTCACCACCTGGATACTTCTGGGTCTGATGGTCTTCTTCACTTTTCTTACTTTCTACTCTGCCTATTTTAACAAAGTAACAGACTGCGGATGTTTTGGCGACGCCATTAAACTGACTCCCTGGGAATCCTTCATCAAAGATTGTGTGCTCATGGTCTTTGTGGCTCACCTGTTTTGGTACAGGAAGAGCTATCAGGCAGCCCTTCGAACACTTGAGGGTCATTCAGTTATTTTATTGACGATTTTAACGAGCCTTTTCTTTGGCATTTATGCTATACGCCATTTGCCCTTCATTGATTTTCGTGCTTATCGTGTAGGCAATAATATTCCAGCACAGATGTTGCCACCTGAATCGCCGGTAATCGAATACACCTTCTTGAAGGATGGAAAAGAAGTCAGGTCTACCAAATATTTACCCGCAGAGGAAGGTTATACCTATAAATCTTCCCGGGTAATGAATGAAGACAAGATCAAACCAAAGATTACTGACTATTCGGTGGTAAGTCCCGAAGGTGAGGATCTGACGCAAGCCACGTTTGAAGGGTCGAAACTCTTGATTATTATGTTTGATGTCAGGAAGACGTCCATAGACAACATTTCATCAGTCAGACAGCTGGCCAGCGCACTGGAAGGGAAAGTGGGATGCCTGGTACTCACCGCCTCCTCTTCAGAGGAAATGGAAGGCTTTCGTCATCAGCATCAGTTGGCCGTTCCCTATGCATTTGCTGACGCGACGGTATTGAAGACCATCGTGCGCTCCAACCCCGGAATTTCCTTGTGGAAAAATGGCACGGTGCTTGGAAACTGGCACCACAATGATACCCCAACAACTGAAGAGGTTTTGACCCTGTTAATAAAATAGAAATGTTTTTGGAAATTCTCAGCGTCTCTGCGCCTGCCCACCGGACGGGCCGGTCTTCGCGGTTGAACTCATTATATCTCAACGTATGAAGATATTTCTCATTGGTCTTCCAGGTTCCGGAAAGACAACCATTGGAAAGGAATTGGCGAAAGCGCTGACAGTACCTTTTGTGGACCTTGATGCAGAAGTTGAGAGGCAGGAACAGATGACGATCAAACAGATTTTCGATCTTCGCAAGGAGGACTATTTTCGACAGTCGGAATCAACACAGCTTCGAAAATGGTGTGAGACACAAGGTGATTTTGTCATGGCCACCGGAGGAGGAACCCCGGTATATTTTGACAATGTCCAGCTGATCAATCAATCGGGGAAGAGCATTTTTCTGGATGTCCCTCCGCGGGAGATTGCCCGAAGGATCCAGCTAACCAAGGTTTCGGATCGGCCCTTATTCGCTAAATCAGATGCCGAAGCACTCAAGGACCAGGTGGAGTTTCTGCGCTCACAGCGGATTCATTTTTATAGGCAGGCCCATTGGATATGGACGGGAACCGCAATTTCCCCGGAGGAGATTTTGAAGATGATTAGAACGGAATCCCGATCGTGAACATGATGCTTGTAGAGGTGTTGTTGAGCATCACCAGTGGGCTGGTGGGGGAGTTAACCCGATAGGGCCGGTAAGAACCATTGCCCTGCGCCAGGACCACCGCCATGTCTACATAGAAGCTCGTGGTGCGGTAACCCAGGCCAACAGAATAAGATGTAAGTGAACGGTCTACACCATTCTGCTGAGTTTGAAACGGGTCAGGCATCATACTGTACCCTGCGCGGAACCGGTAATTGTCCAGGCGGTATTCTCCGCCGACTCGAATATTAAGTGTCGATTTATACAGACTCTTGATTTCACCGTTGTCCGCAGAGTAGGAAACTCCTGGGGTAGTTGAACTGTAATTCGTTGTGCTGTAGTTGAGCCATTCCGCATCGGCACTGATAAATCCGTGTTTCTGGATAAAGAAAGTGGCACCTCCACTGAATCGCCACGGTGTGGACAGGTTATAGTTTGAAGTGACAAGATCAGTTTCATAATGTTCATCGTTGAGCACCACGCCGGGCTGATAGGTAAAATTCTTCCAGGAGGTGCTCATGGTGGCGTTGTAATTATCTGTAATAAGGTAAGAAGTGGGTGTGGCAATGGATATACCAAACTGAAACTCATCCACCGGGCGAATGATGGTGCCGATAGTAGCATTGATCCCTGAACCGGACAGACTCAGTGTCTCATCCAATTGCATAGACGACATCGGCTGGTTCGGATCCGAAAACGCTTCCGTGTAGGTGGTCTGTGATTTGTACTTGAATGTTGTAAGCCCAATGCCACCGCCGACGAAAATCTTGTCGTTGAAATTTGCGCCGTAGGAAAAACTCCATTGATTTTGGGCACCTGAATTTTTTACCGTTTCCTTTTGAATGGGGATACCAGTCACATCGGTAAAATATTTGGTTGAATCTCCCGTAGGGCTGAGGATCGATTGTGGCCCTATGATATAGTTGTTGTATGCCAAGCCCGTGGGGGTGTTGTAATTATACCCGGTAATGCTATTGAACTGGGAGGTGCCTGTTCCGTTCGCATCGGCAAGGAAGTAGTCTACTAATGAGTTGTCTTTGTTCGTGCCCTGATAGGAAAATGTATTGTTAAAATCATTGGTGCGATTAAAATTGATAGCAAATGTGCCACCCCACAATCCCTTGGTGCCGTCTTTGCTTGTGTGAAAAGCAATCCCGAAGTTGGGGACGATCAGGCTGTTCTTGTTTTCAGAAGTATTGTTGCCCAAATATGACGAGCTCGTGTTCGCTATCACATAGGCGGGTGTAAAGGAGAAATCAGAACGGTTGTACATACCGAGTCCGGCGGGGTTATAGTATGCTGAACTGACATCGCCACCCAATGAATTCTGAACGCCGCCCATTCCCTGGATGCGGGCACTTCCCCCCGGCCGTATGCGACTGATCGCTAAAGCCTCTTCAGCGTATGTGGGGATTTGAGCCCTCAATTCCTTACCGCAAAGCAGCAGGAAGCCCGTGATCGCAAAAACGATCCTAATATTCATAATCAAAAGTTTGATTTGCCTCGAATTTAGTCCTGACTTGTATGATCTGCCAGGACCATTGAGGATTTAGTTCCTGCCGCGAGAGTGACCACCACCACCTCCGGAAAATCCACCGCCACCTCCACCGCCGAAGGAACTGCGTGAACCACCTCCAAAGGAATCAAAGGATGAACGTGTGCCCGAATTGCCCCAGCTGGAGTTACCCCCACGGGTATTGCCGTAGCTTGAATTATCATAGCCACTGCGGGTAGGGAAATTGTTTGAATTGCTTCTCCATCCACGGTCATAATAGTCCTGTTGTGAACCCCCTGTTCTTCCGGATTGGCTGGTCCTGCCGACACCAGTTGAATTCGTAACCGAAGAAGTGCCGCGGCTGTTGTCAACATAGTTGTTCAGTCCGCTGGACCTAACCGAGTGTCTCCCATAGGAAGTGGTGCGTGTTTCATTTATCACTGCACTGTTGTAGCCACCATAACCATATCCATAAGGATTATACATCGATCCCATACCCATACCCATACCCATTCCCATGCCATACATGCTGCCCATACCGTATCCCATTCCATAACTTCCATAGAATCCGGATCCATAACCTCCCATGCCGTATCCCATGCTGAACATGCTATAAGGATAGCCTCCCATGCCCATTCCGTATCCCATCATGCTATTCATGCCATATCCCATCCCATAACCCATCATGCTGTTCATGCCGTACCCCATTCCTCCATAACCCATCATGCTGCTGCCGTAACCATAAGGGCTGGACATGCCATTGTTATACATGCCGTTATTGTATCCGCTGTAGTAGGTATTGTTACCACTGGAAAGGCTGCTGTTTACATTCTTTGGCTGGTAAGAAGAAAGAAAATAGTCGGGATTATTTTGAATCATGGAAGTACCATTCTTGCCTTGCGCACTGTACTCCGGGTTTACTCCACGTCCGGAGTAACTGTCGGATGGGTTCACCGGGTTGGTGATCACCGCGTTCCTGTCTGCTTCCTGATAACGTTTAGCCAGAACTTGTGCATTCGCTTTCGCAACGACCACCCGGTCTTTGGAATTAAAATACATGTCATCATTCTCCTGGGCCATCGCGGCTACTGACATACCCATAGTCAGAATCACCATCGCATATCTCGTTTTCATGATGTTCAGATTTAGTACCACACCTTAACAACGTAAAGTTAACTACGCTGGTGCCCTTTAACAATGATTATTTGGTAGTCATTTCACCGTTTTTGAGGCAAAATCACCTAGGTAATTCTCTCATTTGGCCGCAAAACGGGAAAATCGACCATTCCGCAGCGCTCCCTTATATTTGCGCCTCGATATCAATCAGAACATGGCAAAAGAATTACCAACACGGGCCGAGGATTATTCCCAATGGTACGTAGATATAGTGAAGAAAGCCGATTTGGCAGAAAATTCGGATGTGCGGGGCTGTATGATTATCAAGCCATATGGTTACGCCATTTGGGAAAAAATGCAGCAACAACTGGATAAGATGTTCAAGGAAACCGGGCATGTGAATGCTTACTTCCCCCTATTCGTGCCCAAGAGCATGTTTGAAGCTGAAGAGAAGAATGCGGAGGGCTTTGCCAAAGAGTGCGCCATTGTAACGCACTATCGGTTGAAGACGGATCCTAATAATAAAGGAAAACTCATTGTTGACCCTGAAGCCAAACTAGAAGAAGAATTGGTTGTGCGTCCCACCAGTGAAGCCATCATTTGGAATACCTATAAGAAATGGGTTCAATCTCACCGGGATCTTCCTATCCTGATAAACCAATGGGCCAACGTGGTAAGGTGGGAAATGCGGACAAGGCTGTTCCTTCGAACGGCTGAATTTCTTTGGCAGGAGGGACATACTGCCCACGCGACATCTCAGGACGCTGAAAAGGAGACGCTTCAGATGCTGGATGTATATGCAGACTTTATTGAAAATTTTATGGCTGTACCGGTGATCAAAGGCAAGAAAAGTGACGGCGAAAAATTTCCCGGCGCGATCGATACCTATTGTATTGAGGCACTCATGCAGGATGGTAAGGCATTGCAGGCAGGAACATCTCATTTCCTGGGGCAGAATTTTGCCAAAGCATTCAACGTGCAGTACTCCAACAAGGAAGGAAAACTTGAATACGTTTGGGGAACCTCGTGGGGTGTTAGCACCCGGCTGATTGGTGGCCTCATCATGGCTCACTCCGATGACGATGGCCTTATCCTTCCTCCAAAACTGGCCCCAATCCATGTGGTGGTGGTCCCCATCTTCAAGAATGAAGAAGAACTGAACAAGGTAACCGTCGCTGTGGAGCCGATGCTGAAAGAGCTCAGGTCCATGGGGCTATCTGTAAAATTTGATAACAGGGAAACCCACAAGCCAGGGTTCAAGTTTGCAGAATATGAAATGAAAGGAGTGCCTGTGAGGATTGCTATAGGTCCGCGTGACCTTGAGAATGGAACCATTGAGGTAGCCAGGCGAGATACGAAAGAAAAAAGGGTTATGAAGTATGGGGATGCTTCAAGAGAGATACCCATGCTCCTGGATGAAATTCAGAAGAATTTGTATGCGCGAGCGCTGAAACTCAGAGCAGACCGGACCACCTATGTTGATTCATTCAAGCAATTCAAGGAGGTTCTCGATGGGAAAGGCGGCTTTATACTTGCCCACTGGGATGGTACACCGGAGACGGAAGCTCGGATAAAGGACGAGACCAAGGCAACAGTCCGTTGTATTCCCCTGGACGCAAAAGAAGAAGCAGGCACTTGTGTGTATTCGGGCAAACTTTCTATGCGACGGGTATTATTTGCCAGGGCGTATTGATGCCTGAATTGATTAATTTTGACCATCATGGTTGAATGGTTTATCATCCTGTCTCTCATCGTGTTTGGTTTGGCCCTCATCGTGGCTGAAATCGTCGTTGTGCCGGGCACTACGCTGGTTGGGATCGTTGGATTTGTGCTCCTGGTGCTGGGTACTGGACTGAGCTTTAAGTATTTTGGGAGTAACACGGGCTGGTCGGTGACCGGCGGTACAGCCGCTGCTTCCGGACTTATTCTCTATTATTCGTTCAAGGCCAATGTCTGGGGTCGATTCTCCCTGAAAACAACCAATACAAGCAAGGTAAATGAAGGTGAATTATCGGAAGTGGTGACCGGAATTGAGGGCATCACTTTGTCGGCTTTGCGTCCTTCCGGCAAAGCCGAGATGAATAATAAAGTATACGAAGTGCGAACGATGGGCACCTACCTGGAACCGGGCACGAGAGTCCGGGTCATTCAAATTCTTATGAATCAAATTATTGTCGAACCCTTATCCCTAAATCACAACTAACCATGGAAAGTTTAGCATTTCTGTTCATAGTGTTCATCAGCATCATTGGCTTTTTTCTCTTCATGTACTTTGTGCCGGTGGGTTTATGGATCACGGCAATTTTTGCCGGAGTTAAGATTACCATTGGTGAACTGATCGGGATGCGCATCAGGAAAGTTCCACCCGGTGTCATCGTTAATTCGTTGATTACGGCTACTAAAGCAGGCTTGCTGGTGACTACGCGAGAGCTTGAAACCCATTACCTCGCCGGAGGAGATGTGCCAAATGTTATCCGTGCTCTAATATCCGCAGAGAAGGCGAATATAAACCTGAGTTTCAAACAGGCAACAGCAATAAACCTGGCAGGACGCGATGTATTCCAAGCGGTTCAGATTTCAGTCAATCCCAAAGTGATTACAACACCAAAGGTAGCGGCCGTTGCCGCTGACGGTATTCAGCTCATCGCCATAGCGCGGATTACTGTTCGCGCGAGCATAGCACAATTAGTGGGTGGCGCCGGGGAGGATACCATTCTTGCACGTGTAGGTGAGGGGATTGTAACTTCCATTGGCCAGGCGGCATCGCATCGCGAAGTGCTGGCGAACCCAGATAAGATTTCCAAGCTTGTGCTTTCAAGGGGATTGGATGCCGGAACAGCTTTTGAAATCTTATCCATTGATATAGCGGATGTGGACGTTGGTGCAAACATTGGTGCGAAACTCCAGACCGACCAGGCTGCCGCCGATTTGAAGGTTGCTGAAGCCCGGGCCGAAGAAAGAAGGGCAATGGCGGTAGCTCTGGAACAGGAGATGATTGCCAAGGCACAGGAAGCGCGGGCCAATGTGATCCAGGCCGAAGCGGAAATTCCCAAAGCCATTGCCGCCGCTTTTGTAAATGGCAACCTTGGCGTAATGGATTACTACAAGATGCAAAATGTGCAGGCCGATACTGAAATGAGACAATCCATTTCAGGGTCGGGCAAGTCAGGGCAATCACCGAATACACCGAGCAAGTAGCAACAGAAAAAACTGACAGATCACAGAAATCAATCGCCCTCCCTGGCCAGGATATGGCTGAAAAAATTCTCTTCCTAAAAATTGAATTTCCTTAGAGAAGTAATTGGTGGACAACGAAACTTCTGTCATTTTGAATAATCCAATTGCATGAAACAGATTTATGCGGCAAAAGGGAATTTCATCAATTTCATTGTTGTCTTTATTGCCATTTTATTGCTCTATCACTTCCGCTTTGGACTTGGAATATTAAACCCCACGAATTTTGGTTGGCTAATGAAGCATGATTGGGCCGCCGGGTATTTGAGCTGGTCCTTTTATCGTCACGAGCCCTGGGGTTTTCCGATTGGACACATCTCGAACTATCTAGCCCCTGTAGGAACTAATGTCGGGTTTGTCGATATGCCATTGGTACTTATCCCGCTTAAGTTACTTTCTCCCTTGTTGCCAGATCAGTTTCAGTATAATGGCAGTTGGCTTGTACTGTGTCACGTCTTGTTGGCATTCTTTCTGATCAGGCTATTTGACCTTTTTTCGGTGAGGGGGCTTGTTCAATTGGCTGCTGTATTGATTATTGTTTTCAATCCTGTCTTGCTGCATCGCAGTATTCATCCAAATCTTTGTGTACACTGGATTTTCGTAGCAAGCCTTTGGGTTTATTTTATGGACACCGGAAGGTATTCAGCAAGAAAGCTCATGGTTTACCAGGGTGTGTTATTATTTGTCAGCGGACTTATTAATCCGCAGATTTGCCTCATCCAGGCCGGGTTCTTTGCCATCCAGTTTTTGAGACTATGGTGGTTTGAAAAGTCAATTTCGTTCATGAATGGACTTGTCATTTCCGTTGTTTCATTTTCAATTTTGTTTGCTGCCTGGTTCGTAGTTGGATACTTTGAAATGGAAAGTCAGAGTGACCTAGGTGTACAGGGGGGATTTGGACTCTACTCGCTCAATTTGAATTCCCTTTACAACTCAGGTGGTTGGTCTACCATTTTCCCTGACTTTGGAATGGTGAGCTGGCATCAATATGAAAGTTTTATGTATTTGGGAGTTGGCATGATCGTATTGGCCTTAATTGTTCTATTGGTAATTCTTGTAAATTTTGTGAGGAGAAAGTTTGGCAAGAAATCACCCGTTCAGTCGGTACTTGAATTTCATGTATCTCTTGTGCCGTTGTGGATTTTGGTAGTCGCGCTGACCCTGCTAGCTATTACCAATGTGGTCAGTTTCAATAACAAGGTACTTTTTACAATTGGCATTCCCCACATTGTGCAAGCCCTGGGCGATGTGGTCAGGTCCTCCGCAAGATTTTTTTGGGTGGTCTACTACCTAATCCTCATCTTCTCCATTATGTATCTCATCAAATGGGTCAGGCACAGTGCCGTTATGGTTGCCGCCCTAACTGCTGTGTTTGCTCTTCAGCTTTACGATTACAAATTATTACTGACCTCAGAGGCCTCGATCTCCTTTGATGATTATCATCCACCCGTAAGTGAATTACGCTGGAGCAAAATCTTTGCACAAGTAGATAACTTTGTTTTTTACCCGCCCTATAAATCCGAATACCTGACGGTCGGTGATTATCGCTATTTCTGTTATCTGGCTGCAAATGTTCATAAACCCATCACCCTGGGATATTCGGGCAGGGTAGACAACAAGGCACTGAATACCTACAGCCAACAACTAAGAAGAAATATAGACAGAGGGAAATTTGAAAAAGGTACACTCTACCTATGCACGTCCGAGAACGTAGGCCATTTTATATTTGCCTATCAGGCTGGTTTGATTGGCTGCGGAAATCTGGATGGTTATTACTTTTTCTACCCAAAAGAGCTAGAAGCCAATCCGGCCTTTAGTGGCTTTAATGCCCAAGCACCCAAGAGTCTTATGGAGAGATTGACTTTCAAGCCTTTCAAACCGGGACCGAACGACCGGCAGATTGATTTTCAAATTGAATTGGAGAAGTTGGAAAGATCTTCCAGGAATTTGTTCCTGAAAGGGTGGATCCAGAATGATCCCGCAAAGGGTGCAGTATCCCATAGTATCCTATTAAGATCTGAAGACAACGCTATATTCAAGTCCCCCGTTTTTTTGCTGGCAGGAGACTCTGCATCTCTTGGAAAAAATGGAATATTGGATAGCCTTGTATTCTCAGGAACCTATTTTACGGAAGGTCTTGTGCCTGGAAATTACAGTGTTGGATTATATGTGAGTTCCCTTCATGACAATGCAGAGTTGAGCGCCTACCAGTATTTTGGAGATATCAACGTCGGTTACGACGAGTTGTATAAGCCCAGGGAATGGGTTGAGTCTCCCTATTTACAATTATGGATCGATAACCTTGATGAGACCAACAACGAAATCAAAGTGAGTGGCTGGGCTTTTTTCCTGGGACAATCGAGTTTTTCCAATCAAATTGAAATTCTTCTCAAATCGAATGACAAAATCTATCGCGCTTCGACTGATCCGAATCTTCGTCCCGATGTAACAAGCTACTTTGGCAGCTCGAAGAATCTCAGCACCAGTGGATTTATCTCCTTTATTTCAAAGCATGGATTAGAGAAGGGAGATTACGAGGTGGGGGTGCGTGTTGTAAATCTTAATACTCATCAGGAAAGCACCCAGTATTTGGGTCGTACTTGCTCCATCAAATAGTAACAAAAAAATGTCCTTCTCTCGCAGATACTTCAATTGATTGAAGTTACGGGGATAACAGCCAGTTGGCCGGGAACCGTCAGTTGGATTTTCGGCACAGTGCATAGTTGGAAAGACCTGGAACATTGATTCCAAGTTTTTTCAACGCTGCGCCCAATGTAAAGTCGAGCAGCAAAGTATTCACGAATACTTTGCTCATAGCATCGCCACCATTCCAGTTCCCAATACCAGACGGGTTCTTCTTTTCACCAGATATCTTTTCAATGGTCACTGAAATCAGCCTGGGCAACAGTAGACTGAAGAAGAAATAGCCAACCTGAAGAGCATCGAGTCCGGAAGCCCTAATCACTTTTCGAAGGGTCACATTGTTGTACCGCCTATAGTGACCAAGGAAGACATCATGGGAACAAAAGAGATATTGGAAAGCGGGAACGGTGATTAGAAACAGCGTGGAGGCGTCGATGGACATCAACGTACGCAACTCTTCGAGCAGGTATTTGTCATCGGGTACATGTTCTACAACATCGAGCAGTAAGACCAGGTCGATGTTGCCAGACCTGGCTATGGTAGCCTGGCTCAGGTTGTTAAATAATATGATGTTGAATTCTTCTGCGGCGAGTTGAGCATTTTCTGTTTTGAGATACTCATCCGTGTAGCCGATATCCACTGCATAAAATCGGGCGCTTTTGAATTGTTGGGCCAATTGTTTGATCAGGTAGATGTCGCCACTGCCTACGTCTAGCACGTGAAGCTGTTTCCCATGATCTATGTACTTGTCTAGCAACGAGGCGATTACCTTTATTCTGGCCAGTTCCCAGGGGTGACGTCTATTACTCTTGTTGAGGGCTATCTCTTTCAGGTCCATGGTCGAGTAATTGTGTTGTCATTGTTGTTTACCGACTCCCTCGACAATGATGGAGCGGATGTATTCGTTTCTATCCTCCCCGCCGCTCACATTGTCAAAATCCAATCGGATGACCATGCTCTCTTTATTTGCAACCTCAAATGGAAGTATCTTTTCGGAATTATACTCTGTTCCGGTGTAATCTCCAATTTTCTGCTCATTGAGAAACACGTTGATGCGGGGATACACCTGATGGGCCCTCGTTCCGCGTTGCAAGAAGATTAGTTTGTATTTGCCCGGCTTTATAGGTATTGGTTGACTATTAACCGGTATGTCCATCCAGACTGGTATAACTTCTTCATAGTCGTTAATAAAAGTAAGGCCGGGAAAATAGCTCGTTACATTCCAGCGCACCGCTTTTATCTTCATGAAAAGCTGGGCCCAGGCATCAAAAAAATCCTGCTCGACTATTAATGTATAGGATGAATCAAGTTTGGTCCTCATGGCGGTGTCAAGATGCCTCTCAAAACCATGGGCACCCACAATCCAGAAGGTCTCCAGGTCATATTTTGCACTGGTCTTGTGGAGGATTGAGTCGATAGTGGCTTCTTTGTTTCCCGTGAGCACAGGAGCAGCATTGTTGTAACGTTTTAGATAGTAAGCGTGCTGCCAGGCAGTTCGTTCCTCAACAATGGGGATCACCATGTTTTGGTTTTGACTTATGAATTCAGTCATTTCCCTGAATTGTGTTTTGCGGCGTGTATCTTTATAATAGAACTTTCTATGATTCACCACATCATGCAAGCTTAGCAGCACAAAGCCGGTTAATAAGACCGTTTGAGTGGGGCGGTTCTTGACCAGATAGAATGCAAATGCAAGAATCAGGATGAAGGCAGGCAGCACCACGATGGTATAGCGAATATGCAGCATGGGGACAACAGTGATGGAGCGAATGTAAGGTATGCCGTAAGTTACCGCGATGGCAGTGAAGAAGACAATAAACATGAGTTGGATCGGAGTTTCTTTCATCTTAGGTAATGACCAATTTCTCTGCTTCAGTAACTCCCAAAAGAAGTACAGGATCATCACTACCTGGAAGGGTTTGAGTTTTTGATAGTCTCCGAAATATTCAAAGAAAAAAGAAATGGCGAAGTCGGGGGGGATTGGACCAATCCAGAACGAATTGATTTTGGCGGTGTCCAAGAGAAAGGGGACCCATGGCAGATAGCCTACTGCGAGCAACACCCCCGCGATGGCGAATGTAATAAGAAATTGTTTGCGACCTTCTTTGACCCCAATCAAAAAGAGAAAAGCTACAAGTCCCTGGGCAGTAACAATAAAAAGAGAAAAGTAGTGGGAGTACAGCATGAGAATACTAAACAGTACATACAAGAATAAATTCCTGCGGCGGAGATCCTTAAGAAGCTTGATGAAGTACAAGAAGGAGAGCGTGGCAAAAAGCATCACCAGCGTGTAATTCCGAGCCTCTTGCGAATAATCGATGTTGAAATAGTTCACACTAGTAAGCAGGGCTGCTATCAGCCCGAGCTTCTTATCCACTAGCTCTTTGCCCAATAAATACATGGTCCAAACGGTCACCAGGCCGCACAAGGCAGGAAAACCTCTCGCTATGAACTCTGAACTTCCAAAAACAGAAATCACGAGGCGTTCAATAATAAAGAACAAGGGGGGATGCGGGTCACAGCAATTGATAAGATGAAACATTTCATTCCAGGAAATGGAAGGGTCTGCTTCATTGACCGAATGAAGTTCATCCACCCAAAAACTTTGATTGGCCAGGCCGTAGAAACGCAGCACCGCCCCCAGGACCAGGATGGCAACCAGCATGATGGTGTTCGGATCTCTTCCAGCGAGCGGACTCTTCATCTATTTTATTTGCTTTCAATTATTGTGAAAAGGTTTTTTTGCCCTCTATCATTTTGCTGGTGGATAAGGTTTAATAGCAAAATACCGATCACAAAAAATCCAATGCATAGTACGGCGATATTAATCAAACCCAGGATCACTGTGCTTGTCCAGCCCAAAATGGCGGCATGGGTTACAAATTTTTGATAGAGAACGTCTGCCATGAGCACGATCAGTATCACCATGATGACAATGAATATTTTCAAAAAGAGCATCAGGAGATCTTCTCCAAATTCGATAAAGGACTTGAAGGAATGAATAAGGAGTCCCCGCAGACCCATTTTTGACTCGCCTTGAATCCGGTTACCCCGGTCCACCCTCAGGTGGGTTCTCGAAACTTTTTGTTTTAACAGATACGCAGGAAAATGAATGAAGGAGGTGAGGGTAATCTTTTCGATGATGTCTCCTTTGATCATGCAATAGTTTCCATAGTTCATACTTTTCCCCGTGATTAGGTAGAATATCATTTTGTAAAAACCGTACAAAATCTTGAAGGAAAGGCTTTCGCTCCTCTTGCCCCGCCATACTTCCACAATGTCGTGGTTGTCAATTTGAAGAAGTCTGGGAATGGCGGCGGGATCATCTTCCCCATCTGAATCCATGACAATGACCTTGTCCACTTTTATCTCATGGGCATACAGCAACGCCTGGTAGATGGCTTGCTGATGACCCAGATTGAACCTGAGTCTTAATATCCTTAGCCTTAAGAGTGGCGACGAAAATTTGAATGAACGGAGCAAGTCGAGGGTACCATCCGTGGAACAATCATCGACTACGATAACAGAGAGAGGAAGATTACAGGTTGCCAGGTTTTTCTCAAGACTCTTAAGAAATGTGAGAATTGATTTTTCCTCATTGTAACACGGGGTTACAATGGCGAGGTGCTCTGGCATGGGCTCCGTTTAAATTCGGATGAAGGTCGAGATTTGCCTCAAATTTCACAAGGCCTGTTAAACCACATGACCGGTCAATGGAGATCCATGGTTTGCCAGAAAGACCCGTCACGTGTCAGGAATTGGTTGCGGCCCTGCAGGTATTGCAACAGGTTGAACTGAATGGGAATGACACTCTCACCTTCTGAAGTCAATACCCCGAAAAGTCCCGCACGGGATACAATCACACGTTGTTCGTCGATGAGTTCCAGGGAGTCGAACCTGGGTTCAATGAGCAATTTGCCATTCTTGTCTGCCAGGCCGGACAACCCGTGGAGTTTGATGAGAAACAGTTGCCCGGACAATCGCCTGATGGAGTCATACCGCAGGTCCAGGAGAATATTTCCCTGACTGTTGATCAGCCCATATTTTCCGCTCCTTGAAATCCGGGCCACGCCGTCGTTGAAGTCCTCCACCGTTTCAAAGGTCGGTTGAATAACGATTTGATCGGATGCATTGATGAAGCCCCATTTACCCAACAATTTTACCGGTGCAATTCCCCCATGAAATTCGCCAATCGAATCATATCGGTTGGCGATGCGCAACCGGCCACGGTGGTCAACAAATCCAAACTTACCATCGCGTTTGATGCCAATGTATCCTTCGCTTTCGCGGAACCGCAAATCCACATGACCGGGAGATGGTTCATTTCGTTGAATGATTTGCCCTTGAAAATTAATTTGTTTCTCGGTTCCATCCGGCAGGCGTTCGATTAGGTAATGTGGAGTGACACTCAGGGAATTATCGGTAAAATACAGCACATTTCCATCCAAGGATTTGAGATAGACAAGGCTATCGATCCGCTCCAGGAGGTGCCCTGCATCCAACAGGCGGAAAGAATATTTTTGCGGCATCATCTGCCATTGATCCTCCAAGTTGATAATTCCGTACTGGTTGCGAAACCTTACGGAAACCATGCCATCGCGCATGTCAATCAGGGAATCATACACACAAGCGATCCGCTCCACGCCATATCGATCCATGGCACCATAATATCCACGGCTCTTTACGGGAAAGAAACTGCCGTTGAAATCATCCATCCATTCATAGCTCGTGTGACTTTTCCTGATTCCGAAGGTGTCATACAAATTCCACGACGACCTGCCCGCCAATTCTTCAAGCGCACGAACAAAATTCCCCCGGACACAGATAGAATCATATTGCAGTGGAATGACCACTGACTCATCGAGGCGGATCAATCCGTACTTTTTGTTTTTCCTTATCACTGCCTGTTGGTTTTCTATTTTG
>JANYHW010000175.1 GCA_025358885.1 Cytophagales bacterium
GTTGCCAGACATAAGCCAATTCTCGCTTGGTACCATTTTGGGGAGTGAGTCTATTGCTTTAAGAGGGAAGACCCTGCCAACCTTGGCCTGTAACCCACCATCCGTTGTGCAAAAATAAATTTCATCCGCCTCACCACCACCCTGTTTAACCGCGAAGCAGTATTTACCGCTGTATTCATCCAAAAGAACAATACCACCTAATTTGCTGATTACTTGACTCCAATCCGTTGAAAATTTATAGTAGTTCATACTGGCATGTTTTTGGTTTCAAAATCTCCATTTATAGTAACATAAATAGTAACAAAAAGACCACAAATACCAAAATAAAGGACTTTTAGCGGAGAGACAGGGATTCGAACCCTGGATACTCTTGCGAGTATAACGGTTTTCGAGACCGCCCCGATCGGCCGCTCTGGCATCTCTCCGAATTGGGAGGTCAAAGAAAAGAAATTTATTTCTGAATTGAACCCATTCTCATCGGTTTCAGAATAGCTGTCGGTACTAAATAAATAACACTGGCCTGGAGCCAACGGTTATTCAATTTGATTCGTCTGGACTTCAGTCCAAGCTAGATTCGCAGTTATTCGAATCGCAATGATTCGATAGGATCAAGTTGAGAAGCCTTGTAAGCCGGGTAATACCCTGAAAGGAGTCCTACAAAAATACATACCCCCATGCCCACCATCATCCACAGCCATGGCAGCACAAATGTGTTGATGCCAATGGCCCGGGAAATTACATTGCCGATCAGTATGCCGAGCAACACCCCCGCTATGCCACCAATAAGACATACCACAATCGCCTCTATAACGAATTGTTGCCTGATGCGAAGTGGGGTTGCACCCAAAGCCTTGCGTACACCCACTTCACGGGTACGCTCCGTTACCGAAACCAGCATGATGTTCATCAGCGCGATTGCGGCGCCAAGCAACGTAATGAAACCCACCCCGAAGCCGCCGAACCGCAAGGCGCTGGTAATGCCCTCAAGCTGCTCGCTTAATGTCTGGCTCTTGTCCAATTCAAATGAGTTTTCGTCCTTGATCTGGTCGCGGCGAATGGAGCGCATGAGGCCCGTTGCCTCTCCCATCGCAAGATCCATTTGGGTAGGATCAGGTACTCCTACGGTGAGGCTGTAGTCTAATCCGCGTCCGGACGCCAACTGGTTGGCAACAATAACCGGAATGAATACCATATTATCATAGTTATCTTCAGCCAACTGACCTTTCTCTTTCAGCACACCGATAACCCGAAACTGTGTTCCTTTAAAAGACACTTCGGTTCCTACTGGTTCTTCGTTGGATTCGTATATCGCATCAAGCACCTTCTTACCCAGAATCACTCCCTTGGTACCATATTGAATCTCCAGGGAGGAAAAATTTCTGCCCTTGTCAATGTTTAGCCCTTTGATGGCCATGTATTCTTCGTTGATGCCTGCTACACCAATGTTGGGGTTGGTCTTCTTTGAAAGATGCTTGACTTCGGCAATCCCTGTAAGGTCGGCCGACAGACTGACACTGGCTGGAAACTGGTAAAGATCAATGAACCGCTGCACTTCGTTCATCTGAAGGGGCTTGTACACTTTCTTCATGATGCCTGCCTGGCTGGCGCCGCGATTCCTCCGTGAGTTGATATCGAATGTATTGGCGCCGAGAGATGACAGGCTTTCCGAAACCGAATATTCAATTCCATCAATGGCTGTAAGAATTCCCACCAGCGAGGTGATGCCAATGGCCACAATACACGCCGTAAGTACGGATCGCAATAGGTTGGCCTGGACAGAACGAAGGCCTTCTTTTATGTTTTCAAGCATGGAGTAAGAAAAAATTCAACTATTTCGACTCAAAAATACCGCCTTTTACGTTCTATCTCAGGATTATTGTATTCAATAATTTGTTACTTTGAGATGTTACCTCTAACGATGCGCCTTCTTCTTTTGTTTTGTTTTTTGACTGCAGGGCTGACCTCCAGGGCAAATTACGTTCTGATTCCCATGGATACCAAGCAGGCTGACCACCTAAAAGCGTACGGAATCGCCTATTGGGTACTCAAAAAGGACATCGAAGTGGACTGGCTCCTGAACTACCGCGGCGGAAGTTTCATGTGCAAATACCATCCGCTGATTCAAAATGAACTGGTAGTGCGCGGCGTGAGCTATGACATTATCTCGGATGCGGAAGCCAATGGCATCCTTGCCGAGATCGCGAGTCCTGCCCTGAACTATGACATCATGAAGCTGGAAAAGTACCCGAAGATTGCGGTCTACTCGCCCAAGTCAAAGCAGCCATGGGATGATGCCGTGACCTTGGTACTCACCTACGCCGAAATTCCCTACGATGTAGTGTTCGACGATGAAGTCATGAAAGGCGACTTAACCAAATACGACTGGCTTCACCTTCACCATGAAGACTTCACCGGCCAGTACGGCAAATTCTACGCAACCTATGGAAATATGCCCTGGTACCTCGAGCAGCAAAAAGAAGCGGAGGATATGGCCCGTAAACATGGATTTCCAAAAGTCTCACAATTGAAACTGGCAGTGGCTAAGCACATTAAAGAGTTCGTTGCTGCCGGCGGATTTCTCTTCGCCATGTGTTCCGCGACCGATTCATTCGACATCGCGCTCGCTGCCGACGGCACCGACATTTGCGAACGGATGTACGATGGAGATGCTGCAGATCCAAAGGCTCAGGAGAAACTTATGTTCGATAATACATTGGCGTTTACAAATTTTCATCTGGTGAAAGACCCTTACACCTATGAATTCTCTGACATCGACAACAATATGCCCGAGAGGGGATTGCGCCAGGACAATGACTTCTTTACCGTATTCGAGTTTTCGGCGAAGTGGGATCCAATTCCGACCATGCTAACTCAAAATCATACCAGAGTGATCAGCGGATTCTATGGTCAGACTACCGGCTTTAAGAAGAACCTCATCAAGTCCGACGTCGTCATCATGGGGGAGAACAAGGAAATCAATGAGGCCAAGTACTTACATGGTGTTTTCGGAAAAGGATTCTGGACATACTACGGAGGGCACGATCCGGAAGATTACCAGCACACGGTGTATGAGGAAGCAACTGACCTGAACCTCCATCCTAACTCCCCTGGGTTCAGGCTGATTCTTAATAATGTTCTTTTCCCTGCGGCTAAGAAAAAGAAACAGAAGACGTAGGTCCTTGCATTCAATGAAGCCTGTCTTCGCGTAAAGCAAGTTGTTTCATTACCTCCGCCTCCCCTGCCAAAAACTCCCGCCACCGATGTTCCACTTCTGTCGGATCGTGGTACTCTTTGGCCAGAGACAAAAACAATTTATAATGACCTGCCTCCGACACCATGAGTTCATAATAAAAGGATGAAAGCGCTTCATCATGTATCTCCTTCCACAGCAACCTGAATCGTTCACAGCTTCTCGCCTCGATCAACGCATTCAGCAATAAGTTCTCAATCAACTGTTCATCCCGGCTGCCGCCCTTTTTCGTAAGCCCTCTCACCTTCTCGATATATTCATCCTTACGCTGAAATCCAAGAGACCAGCCGCGCTCACGGAGCTTCTCGATGACGGTTGCAAAGTGCATCCACTCCTCCAGGACCACGGGTGTGAGTTGGTCCACCAGTTTTTGTTTTTCAGGATATTGTATAATCAATGAAATACAGGAGGAGGCCGCTTTTTGTTCGCAATAAGCATGGTCAATCAGGATTTCCCGGATGTTCTTTTCCGCAATGTTGACCCACCGGGGATCTGTAGGGAGCACAAGACCCAACACGTGCTTTTCCATCAGTCGAAAAGTAAGAATTCAAATCCGAAATCAATCAGGTTTCGGGTGCCAGGATAATTTGGCGCGGTAATAAAGTAGCCCGTTTTCTTGAAGGTCTGAACGAGATTATGGTATTTGAAGAAGAACCTTGCCCAACCCATCTTTCCCGTGAAGAAAACATCCACGACGGGAAACGCAGGAATCACCGTGGTGGTCTGCACATAAAAAGTTTGAATGGCCGGATCATATCCCAACGCCTGGTACGCTGAATGCCAATGGATATCCAGACCCGTTTGCATTTGGATGTGATTCTTGAAGTGGGAGTTCTCGTAGGCGATCTGGGTATTGACAAATACCTGGGGTATCTGAAAAGCATCGTCCTCGTTGTTCAACACCGACGTGTAGATAACTTGTGGGCGTAAATATAAATTGCGCACGATGGGAATACTCATCCGAAGTTCTGGCGAAAGAATGGTATGCGTACCGGATGCCTGATAGGGAAGCACAGTCTGTGTATCCTTGGGATCGGTCGCAACTTCCTCTTTGAAATAGACGTAGTTCTTGATAAGGCTAACCGTTCCACCTGCTCGTAGCTGAATAAACTTGTTATTGAATTTCAAAAATCCCTGGGCCTGAGTAGTATTTATTCCCACGAATGAATGATTCCAATAGTCGTGGGCTCCACGGTACAGCATCTGCATGAATCCGGGCTTGGAGAGCGACGATTTGAAATAACCTTCTATCCAGGGTGTTTGAATTTGGCCTTCGATGCGATAGTATCCAGCCAAAAGATATTCAGCGGACCCGGAAATTTCAGATACAGAATCGAGCTTTAGCGACAATCGTCCTCCCAGGTAATTTTCTGTTCCCGATTTCTGAATGGACGTAGTAATGGTGTCCAGGTGCTGGCTGGAATAGTCATATGTCCGGAATTTATAGTACGCACTGTAGAATAGTTTATTCGCGTTACCCTTGATACCCACCTCCTGCTGCATCGAAGTAAAAGTATATTGATCATCTGATTTCGTCGTGTCAGCGCTCAGGTTTTGATTGTAGTCAAAATAACTTTTGGGATCCTTCGTAAGATCATCAGCAAAGCCATTGTTCTGTTTGGTGAAGTCCATCATGTGGTACAACTGCAGTGGCTTGGCCAACTGGAACTGATGAAAGACGTGAATATTGCGTCGATACTCTTCCGTCTTTGCGGCCAGCAAGTTGATCTTTGCATTCGGATCAAAATTTTTGATAAAATCATCACCCGTCGAGAGAACAATTCCGCCATTTTCATTTACCCTGTGTCGTATTCTCCTGAAGCTGAACAGCAGGAAGTATTTCTTGTTCTTGGTAAAATAGGTAGTGTTGAAGTCATAGTACTGGCTCACCACAATCCGGTCACCTTTTCCTGATCGCTGGATTTGTTTGTCAGAAAGGATCGGTCGATAGTTGAAACCAAAGTTCCATCTCGGACTTATGTTTCTACTGAATTCTACCTCGGTCATTGCCTGTCCGCTTCCACCCCAGATAACCCGCATGCGGGTCATGGGTGATTTGGTGTCAAACAAGTGAGGATCTTGCGTGGCGTAATAAGGTTCATATGCTGTAAACCCTGCCCACGCCCCGAGAGAAGTCGCCATCAATGGAAAAATCGGACTGAGGGCAGTTCCCATGGCTCCCAGGTCTTTGAAGTGATAGTTAAAACGCTGTACATATGTCCAACGATGGTAGTTGTATACAGTAGTATCGATGGGACGGAAGTTGGGCCTGTTCTCAAACAAATCTTTCTCTGTGGTCCATTTGGATGTCTTTGGGCCATAGACGCTTTTTGAGGAATCATTGACAATGGAAGATCCCTTCCGCGACTTGGTGGGCGCTTTTTGACGCTGGGCTGTAGCTGTAAAACCCACTAAAATGAGGGAAAAACACAATATTCTCAGCAAAAACACGCGCAAAGATAAACAGCTCATCAATTTACTCCGAGGCAGGGTTCAGGATGCCGAAAATGAGACTATCAAATTTCAGTCCATCCTCTAGGAATTCCTGCCGGATGGGGATGTAAAACCATGGCAATCGGTCAACGTATGGTTTGAGTCCGGGCTCAATAAGCTTTACCATATCTTTTTCAGTGGTAATGATGGAGTAAGCATCCCGTTGTTGGGCGCAAAACTTTTCAATTTCCTCCAGATCTCTTGTGGTGTATCGGTGGTGGTCAGGATAATTAAAATGTTTCAATACGCGGAAGTGGTCATTACAATAGTTAGTCAGGGGATTGGTTTTTGCGATGCCGCTCACCAATATTATATTCCTGACGAGGATTTTCTGGTTACCGATCGGAAGAGGCTCACCATATTCAATGGTCGCAAAAAAAACTGGCTTTTGTCCGGAATAGTCTTGAATGGATTCCATCATCTCCTTCCTTTCCGCTTCAGAAAGTCCAGATTTGCATTTGGTCACAACAATAATATCTGCCCGACGTGAACCTCGTCGAGACTCGCGCAATCTGCCAAGGGGCATCAGAAAGTCGCGATAAAATGGTCTCGAAAATTCGGTAACCAGAATCGAGAGCATCGGCCTCACTGACCGGTGCTGGAGTGCATCGTCCAGGATGATGACGTCGGTTTGTGGAGATGCTTTTAAAATATTCGGGATGGCATGGACCCTGTCTTCGCTTACAACGACTTTAATATCGCTGCCGAACTTCTTCAACAGCTGCATCGGCTCGTCACCAATAAGGCTGGCCGTGTCGGTTTCATGAGCAAGCCTGTACCCTTTCGTAGCGCGTTTGTAGCCGCGGCTCAACGTAGCTACTGCATACTTGTCTTTTAGCAAATGAATAAGATATTCCACCATAGGCGTCTTACCAGAACCGCCTACATTCAGGTTGCCTACGGAAATAATGGGAGTTTCAAATTGAAACGATGGCCTTTGGCCAATGTCATATAAGTAATTCCTGACCTTGGTACCCAGGTTGTACATTGCCGCGAAAGGATACAACAGGAGTTTTACTATTTTCATCAATCCCTTAGCTGAAAGTCAATAATTTTGATCAAAACCCACCCAATGGAAACGCCAAAGATAAAGGATGTTGGTTCTTATTTAGAATCCCTGGCCCCAAGCCCCTATCAAGAATCGTACGATAATACCGGCCTATTAACCGGTGATCCCCATGCTGCCGTGAACGGGGTGTTAGTTACCCTGGACTGTACGGAGGCTGTAGTGGAGGAGGCTGTGTCACTCAAATGCAACCTGATTGTCTCGCATCATCCAATCCTATTCAAAGGATTGAAAAAGCTTACCGGAAATACTTATGTCGAAAGAACGATAATCTCTTCCATCAAGAATAATGTAGCAATTTATGCTGCCCACACCAACCTCGACAATGTGTATCAAGGCGTTAATAAAAAAATTGCAGAAAAGATCGGCCTTCGGAACACCACCATACTTGTCCCAAGAAAGGACACACTTTCAAAACTTGTCACCTTTGTACCCCCGGGATATCTCGACGCTGTAACAGCGGCATTGCATGATGCCGGTGCGGGCCAAATTGGTCATTATAAGAACTGCAGTTTTCAGGTAGATGGCAAAGGCAGGTTTGAGCCGGAAGTTGGTGCCAGTCCGTATATCGGCACACCGGGCCAGCCTGAAATTGTATCGGAAACAAGACTGGAATTGATCTTTCCCACTCGCCTGGAAGCTTCCATCCTCAAAGCCCTTCGTGGGTCCCAACCCTATGAGGAAGTTGCATACTATGTCTCGCGACTGGAAAATGAAAATCAAGAGGTCGGCGCAGGCATGGTAGGAGAATTGGAAAGACCCGAGGAACCAAAGGCCTTCCTCGCGCGTTTGAAAAGGAAAATGAACCTGATCCAGCTCCGCCACACCCGAATACTTGATGAGCCGATCAGCAAAGTGGCAGTCTGCGGAGGGGCAGGTAGTTTCCTGCTTCTGGATGCAATCCAGGCAGGTGCTCAGGCTTTCGTCTCTGCCGATTTTAAGTACCATGAATTCTTCGATGCAGATGACAAAATCCTCGTTGCCGACGTCGGGCATTATGAAAGTGAACAGTTCACGAAAGAGCTTTTCATGGAGGTTTTGAGCAAAAAATTTCCTACTTTTGCGATCAATTTTTCGAAAACTGTCACCAATCCAATAAGTTACCTGTAAATAATGGAAAATCAGACAATTACACAGAAACTCGAAGCACTTGTAAAGCTACAGTCCATTGACACAAAACTTGACCAACTCCGCAAACTGAGGGGTGACCTGCCCGACGAAGTCCAGGACCTGGAGGATGAAATCGAAGGCTACAAGGTTCGGATGAACCGGTTTGAAGCCGATCAAAAGGAAGTTGAGGATGCCATTAAGAGGAACAAAGAAGGGATCAAGGAGGCTGAGAAACTTGTCAAGAAGTATAACGAGCAGCAAAAGAACGTAAAGAACAACCGAGAATTTGATGCCATCACCAAAGAGATAGAACTCCATGAACTTGAAGTACAGATTTGCGAGAAGCGCATCAAAGAATCGAAAGAGAAAATTGAAGAAAAGAAATCCGAGATCGCCAAGATCGAAGCCCTTATCAAGGAACGCACCGATGATCTCGTGAATAAGAAAAAAGAACTCGAAGAGATTTCAGGAGAAAGTCAGGAGGAAGAGAAGAAGTTATTGAGCGACCGTGAGAAGGCTGCCAAGAAAATCGAAGAGAAATTCCTGAAGTATTACGAGCGTTTAAGGATAAACCTTTCCAATGGATTGGCAGTCGTTCGCGTCGTTCGGGGTGCAGCCGAGGGGTGCAATATTATCATCCCTCCCCAGAAAATTGCTGAAATCCGCGAGAAGAAGAAAATCGTTATCGATGAGCACTCCGGCCGCATACTGGCCGATGTTGACATGGAGTCCATGGAGGAGGAAGTTAAGCCCAAAAAAGTCGCCCCAGCCCGGAGAACCAAAAAAGTTGGCTAAAGTTGGTGCAAAATATTTGTTGAAAAAGGCAGTCGTTACCGTCTGCTTTTTTTTATTTGTTCCAATCCATGGATCTGCCGGGGATAATATCTGGCAATTTGAACCTGCCCTTGAACGCGTGTACAAGTTGATCTTGAACCTTCAAACGGAACAAGCGTACACTGAATTATCGGCTTTAACGAATTCCAACGAATTTCATAAGATGTATGTGGAGAGCCTCCTCCAAACGGTAGATATACTCATTACGGAAGATGAAAAGAGGTTCGATAAGGTCAATGATTTGTTCAAAAAACGGATCGAGAAATTATCTCAGATGCCTCCAACCGCGGAAACGCTGTTCCTTAAGGCCGAGTTAAGCCTTCAACGCGGATTCAACCTGCTTAACCTCAGTCAGGAATTGAGTGCTGTATTGGCCATTCGCCAGGCCTATCAGACCACCCAGGAGTGCATGAAGAAGTATCCCGGATTCATCCCAATCAAAAAAACCTACGGCGTCATACAGGTCATGGTCGGCTCAGTACCCGACAAGTACCAATGGTTTATGAGTCTGTTGGGTATGAAAGGTTCGGTCAAGGTTGGCCAGAAACAGCTGGAAGAATTGAGACTCTCAAAATCATCACTCAATCAGGAGGCCACGATCCTCTTTTTCACGATCAAGGGCTTTATCAATCAGCAGTTTGATGAAGCCGCCAGGGGTTTTCAAGAATGCTTACTGAAAGATCCAGACAGCAGGCTTTTACTTTTTCTTGGAATCAACATGCTGATGAAAGACTCCCAAAGTGAGGAGGCACTCAAATTGATTCATACCCTCGACACGAAGCCGCAAGGCTTGCCTATGGACTACATTGAATATCTGCGGGGTGAAGCCTTGCTTCAACGTGGGGATTACGCCCAGGCAATTCAAGGTTACCAGAAGTTTCTTAAAGGCTACAAGAGTCAGAGCTATCGCAAAGATTCATTCTACAAGATTGCCCTATGCTATTACCTTTCGGGCAATATGGAAATGGCCCGCCAGAACTTTGATATTGCGAGGAGAACCGGAAGGACAGTCGCAGATCCGGACAAATATGCTGCGGCCATGCTGGAGGAAGGTGCCTTTCCCAATGCCAAGATTCTGAAAGTGAGGTTTTACACAGATGGAGGCTATTATAAGGAGGCAAAAGAAACACTGAAGACAATCGCACCTTCGGAGTTGCACAGTTCAAAAGACATGACGGAGTTCTATTATCGCAAAGGGCGGCTTGCACACAAAACTCAAGACCTCAATTCAGCCAAGGCATTTTATCTGCAAACGATCGACCTTACTGGTTCCGAGCCATGGTATTTTGCCCCCAACTCTGCCCTCCAATTGGGATATATCAGTCAGGAGCAGGGGGACCTGGCATCCGCTAAGAAATATTTTGAAAAAGCCCTCAGTTACAAGCGCTACGAATACAAGAATGGCATAGATACCAAGGCCAAATCTGCGCTTGATCAGTTGAAAAAATAATTATCCCCGTAATACTGTTGAAGCAACCTTGATAGAGAGGCCCGATTGATCAAGATGCATTGTATTGTTATAGAGATCAACTCCGAAAAGGGATCCAGTATAATTCAACAAGTACAAGCCAAGGTTTTCATGCTCAAACATATCCATGGATTTCAATGGATAATGCAACAATTGACACAACAGAATTCGCATCGCCCTTCCATGCATGCAAATCAGGACCGTCTTATCATCCGGTCGGCTTTTTAACAATTCAATAAATGGCTTCTGCTGGAGGGCAAGCCCCTCAGGACTCTGTCCACCTTCGATTGGGATGTTGGTTTCACCTTGCTGCCAGCGCTTCAATATAGAATGATAATAAGCATCTTCATCCGGCGTAATTCTCTGACCCTCACGCGTACCCCAGCTAATTTCGTTCAATGCCTGGTGGGACTCTACCGGAATGCCGTCCCCGACAAATCCTTGGACCGACTCTCTACTCCTTTTGAGTTTTGATGTGTACACCCTATTGAAAGGAACATTTCGGTACACCTCGTAGAATGCCCGTGCCTGTGCTTTTCCACGCTCATTGATGGAAGAGTCGACACCGCAGCCCTGCACAATCCCCTGAAGGTTGAAGTCCGTTTGACCATGCCTTACTAAATATATTTTTTGGGAAATCAAATTCATCTAATTTGGCAGGGTCTACACTTCGCTTGTCCCTTTTTTCATGGGCTGGGCAAGTCGGGCGCAAAGATAAAAAAATCGCTGGCTCATAATAATGCACCTATGGGGAAGAAAATTTTTAACACATCCATCACCCTGGAAATATTGAACGCTTTTTCAAAGAATACCCTTGTCGAACATCTTGGAATCAAAATAACCGCGATTGGGGATGACTTTCTACAGGCAACAATGCCCGTGGACCACAGAACTCATCAGCCTTATGGCTTGTTACATGGAGGTGCTTCTGTCGCGCTGGCAGAAACACTGGGAAGCATGGCAGCATTCTGCAGCATTGACCAGGAAAACAAGCATTGTGTTGGCCTTGAAATAAACGCCAACCACATCAAGAGTATAAAAAGCGGATTCGTGACTGGAGTGGCCCGCCCGCTACACGTCGGGCAGCGAACACAAGTGTGGGAAATAAGGATTACAAATGAACAAAATGAATTGGTTTGTGTTAGCCGGATTACAATGGCAATTATTGACAAGCGCTGAACACAAATGGAAAAAATAAAACAAGCAGGGTCGATATCCGTGAAGGACTTCCTATCCCTTGCATTGCCCGCCTATTTCGAAAAAGACTTCTCCTTTGCTCTTTGGCGACTGCCTAAATCCTCGACCGTTTACCTCGCCGCATGCCCAACTCCACGGCCATGGGCTGATGGTGTCCTTGAAGAATCGGAACCAGGATTCCTGTTCTCTCCGTTTGACCCAACTCAAGGGAAAATTTTCCTCCCTGCGGACGAATTATATACTTTTGAAAATGGTCAACTTTGTTCCGGCGATGGTTCATCCCCTGATCATATTCGCGAACTTTCAGTAAAGAAAGAAACCCGAGGTAAGACAAAATATCATGCCTCAACCTTACCTCGTTCAATTTCCTCCGAGGCATCACAGTTTCAGCAACTGGTGTCCAAATGCAAAGAGGAAATTCTGAATGGACGCTTTGAAAAGATCGTTCCATCGCGGACAAAGCAAACCAATCTTCCGGATGAATTTGACCTGATCAAAAGCTTTCACCTGCTATGTGAACTGTATCCACACGCAATGATTTCAATCGTGTCCTGCCCGGAGACGGGCACATGGGTCGGCGCCACACCCGAAATGCTCGTGAGTGTTAACAAAGAACAGATATTCCATACCGTGGCCATAGCAGGTACACAAGCGTTCACCGAAGGGATGAACCTCAAGACCATCTCATGGACACAAAAGGATATTGAGGAACAAGCACTGGTGGAGCGCTACATTATTAGCTGCTTTAAGAAGATCAGGTTGCGTGAATATGAGGAGCATGGACCCAAAACAATCATCGCAGGAAATGTGCTTCACCTCAAGACAGATTTTAGGGTGGACATGACCGCCACCAACTTTCCCCTGCTTGGCTCAACCATGCTGCAACTTCTTCATCCAACGTCGGCCGTTTGTGGGATGCCCCTTGCACCAAGTCTGGAATTTCTCAAGGAGCATGAAGGGTACAATCGCCAGTTTTATAGCGGATACCTTGGTCCGGTAAACGTGGATCTGGAAAGCCATATCTATGTAAACATTCGATGCATGCAACTTTTTGAAAATGAGGCTATTCTGTATGCCGGCGCAGGGGTGATGGCCGACTCTGACCCGGAAAAAGAATGGAGTGAAACTGAAATGAAATTGAATACCCTCCTGAGAATCATCGAAAAGTAGTTTTAGTCCCGCTACCTTGCACTCGTGAACGCATCGATGTTAAATAACCTGGCCAGGCTTTGTGTATTAAAAGGTATCCGGAATGTTGTCCTTTGTCCTGGTTCCAGGAGTGCCCCGCTCACACTTGCCTTCTCGAGAAACAAAGACCTGGCATGCAGGACATTCAGCGATGAGCGCAGTGCGGCATTCATTGCCATGGGAATCGCCCAACAAACCGACACTCCCGTCGTGCTTGTCTGTACCTCCGGTTCGGCAGGATATAATTTTGCGCCCGCCGTTGCGGAAGCGTTTTTCCAACAGATACCTCTAGTCGTTATTACCGCCGACCGACCACGGGAATGGATTGATCAATTTGACGGGCAAACCATCCGCCAGAGTGATCTTTACGGCAAGCATGTCAAACGTTTTTTTGAATTACCTCAAGATCATGACCATCCGGACACAGACTGGTACACCAATCGAATGGTCAATGAAGCTATCAACCTTTCACAAACCGGAGCGAAAGGTCCGGTCCATATTAACGCGCCATTTCGCGAACCTCTCTATTCTTCAGAGGGTGATATTGTCAACCTTGAGCCTGTGCGGGTTATCGAACAGGTTCATGGTGTATCAAATTTATCCGAGCAGCAATGGACATCGTTAGCAGACAGCCTCACGGGCTTTGATAAAATACTTATTGTTCCAGGTCAAAATCCTCATGACACCGGACTGAGTCAAGTGCTTATCGATGCACATACACGTACCTCGTGGCCTGTGGCGGGAGACATCCTCAGCAACCTCCATGACCTGCCGTTCTTCGTGAGACATACGGATACATTTCTGGCGCAGGCTCCCAAGAATTTAACTACAGCTCTCCGCCCCGACTTGCTGATCACTTTTGGTAAGTCGTTAGTGGCAAAAAATCTAAAGCTATTTCTGCGTTCTCATCCACCCAAAGCGCATTGGCATCTTCAAGTGGCCGGAGATACCGCCGACACCTATCAAGGATTGACTAAGATTATCCCACTGGAGCCTCAAACTTTTTTTACCAGACTGAATGATCTGGCCATTGCCAAACAGAAGACCTGGATTGACTACGAAGAAAGGTGGCAACAGTGCGAGCGCGAATCCTTGAATGGAGTTGATACCTTTTTCAAAGCACACCCCGATGGAGAGTTTAGTCTGGTGAGCCGTGTGATGCAAGCCCTCACCTCACCTTCCAACCTCCATCTTGCAAACAGCATGGCAGTACGCTACGCAAACCATATCGGACTCCAGTCATCACAGGCAAATGTATCCGTGTTTGCCAACCGCGGCACCAGCGGTATCGATGGATGCACCAGCACCGCTGTTGGGCACAGTCTTGCTTCATCGATACCCAATATCCTGATCACCGGGGACCTGGCATTTTTCTATGATCGAAATGCATTTTGGCACAACTATCCTTTGCCCAATCTGATCATAGTATTGCTGAACAACCATGGTGGAATCATTTTTAATTTGATCGATGGCCCGTCACGACAGCCAGAAGCAGAAGAATTCTTTATCACACGCCAGAAGCTTAACGGCAGGTCGCTGGCTGCAGAATTTGGTCTCACCTATTCTGATGCGTCCACTGGCCACTGGAATGATTTGTTTGCCCTTGGCGGAAATGCGAAAATCCTGGAGCTGGATTCTTCTCAACAATTGAACAAAAAAATATTTGAAGAGTTTAAAATGCATATCACAAAACATTATGGAACTGCAATACAACTGGAAACCCGTTAAGACCTATAATGAAATCCTCCTTCATAAGTTTGAAGGAATTGCCCGAATTAGTATCAACCGGCCCAAGGTCCACAACGCTTTCACTCCCCTCACGGTTCAGGAGATGATTGATGCGATGCACCTCTGTCGTGAGGATGCAGAGGTCGGTGTGATTATCCTTACCGGTGAGGGAGGCAAGGCATTCTGCAGTGGGGGTGATCAAAGTGTGCGAGGACATGGAGGTTATGTGGGCAGCGATACGGTACCCCGTCTGAATGTGTTGGATCTTCAAAAAATGATTCGATCCATTTCCAAACCCGTGATTGCCGCGGTTGCAGGATGGGCAATCGGTGGTGGGCATGTACTTCACGTGGTATGCGACCTCACCATTGCGGCAGAAAATGCGCGCTTCGGACAAACCGGACCTATTGTGGGTAGTTTCGACGGCGGCTTTGGCGCTTCTTACCTTGCCAGGATCGTGGGACAGAAAAAGGCCCGCGAGATATGGTATCTGTGCGATCAGTATAATGCACAGGAGGCCATTGAAATGGGCCTTGTTAACAAGGTCGTACCATTGGATAAATTAGAAGAAACCTATGTGGCCTGGGCCAAAAAAATACTCAAGAAAAGTCCACTTGCCATCCGCATGTTGAAAAGTTCGCTCAACGCTGAGCTGGACGGGCAGGCGGGAATTCAGGAACTGGCTGGAAATGCCACCTTGCTTTACTACCTGAGCGATGAAGCCAAGGAAGGTAAAAACGCCTTCATGGAAAAGCGTGAACCTGACTTCTCCAAATTCCCAAAGTTTCCCTAACGATGCACCGATGTCTTGTCACATTTCTCATGCTCATAACCCTGGAGTCTATGTCGCAAGTTCCTGGTCAAATCAAATCATACGCATTACGACTGAAGCCGCATCAGGACGTTAAGAAAACCCTTATGCTCTTTGCAAAAGAAAATCATATCCTGGCAGGATGTATCCTGACGGCTGTGGGCAGCCTGGAGCAATCGAATCTTCGATTTGCTAATCAGGCAAACAGTATAACACGTAAGGGGCACTTTGAGGTAGTATCACTAACCGGGACTTTTGGCCCCGGCTCAGCCCACCTGCACATGTCTGTTTCGGACAGCACCGGAAGTACCCTTGGAGGGCATTTGATGGATGAAAACCTTGTGTACACTACACTTGAAATAGTGGTTGGTGACTTGACGGGTATTGAATTCGAGCGCGAGAAGGACTCAACCTACGGCTATCCCGAGCTGGTTATAAAACCCCGACCCAAAAAGAAGGAATGACCTCGCCATGGATAAAGTTTGGAAGTGAATTCCTGAATGTTAGGGATCTCGAAAGACAAAACCTGCCTGGAAAGTTTACTCAACATGAATCACATGTAATTCAACTTTGCATTGACTGGGAAAGTGGGAAGGAGACATTTGAATTTCAGACTTCCGGATCGACTGGTGCCGCCAAGAAAATAGAGTTTAGTCGCGGGCAATTGGAGGCCAGCGCAAGACTTACGGAGCACGCATTAAACTTGCAACGGGGCTATACCGCACTTGTGTGCCTTGATACCCGGCTGATCGCAGGGGCAATGATGGTGGTGCGCAGCCTGGTGACTGGTATGAATATGGTGGTAAGAACACCATTGGCAGTTCCATTGAATGAAACTACTGAACAAATCGATTTTGCTGCACTTGTTCCCTACCAGGTAAGTGCGATGCTTGAAAGCGTACCGGGATTGCTAAAGAGAATCTCCATTGTTATTGTTGGGGGTGCCACCATTAGCGGAGAAATAAGGAATCAACTCAAGACTTTCACTACATCTGTGCATGCAACCTATGGAATGACAGAAACCATCTCACACATTGCCCTTCAAAGGCTCAGCGGTCCTGAACCTGTTGACCAATTCGAATGCCTTGAGGGAATCAAAGTCTCTACAGATGATCGGGGTTGCCTTATCATTCGGGCAGCACATCTTGGGCCCGGCCCGATAATTACCAACGACCTCGTGACGCTAATAGATCACCGGCGATTCCGGTGGATTGGACGGTTTGACCGTATCATCAATTCCGGAGGCGCAAAGGTATCCCCGGAACGAGTCGAAGGAGTTCTGGAGGCAGTGCTTAGCGAAGTAAGGCCCATGTTGCGATTCTTCGTGGCAGGATTGCCCGATGAAAAGCTCGGGGAAAAAGTGGTGGTTGTAGTCGAGGGTCAAGAGCTTACCCCAAAGGAAAAGGAGAGCATTAAGAATTATCTGACTTCGCGCCTGGAGAAGTATGAGTTACCCAGAACCTATCTTTCCACATTGCGCTTTGCTGAAACCCCGTCACAAAAAGTCGACTGGAAGCGGACAGTTGCTATGTTACTGACGAATTGACCTTGCCTGTTTATTAAGGGATAAAATCCCCGCCCCTCCGTTCAAGGAGGGGCAGAGAAGTTCTCGGCTAAGAAGATTTCTTTATTGTCTTGTCTGACTTCATGGAATAAATTTCCTGCTGCAGTTCGAGTACGACACCCGCCAGCTGCTCAACTGACATTTCATTCTTTGTGCTTACATCAGGAAATTGTACACTGATATAGGCCTTTGCTCCCCAGGCTTCAATTACTTCTCCGGCATCAATTTGATAAGGAGCATATTGCCGGTTATCCGATACTAAAAATAACTTGCCGTTATCCTGGAGATAATTGAATACTCTTTTATATACGATCCCCTCGCGTTGAGTGATCAGAACATAAGGCTTCCCGTTCTTAAGGTCTTTGAAATTCTCCACCCATTCGCCAATCACAATGGTGCCGGGCATCAGGGGCAGCATAGAGTCGCCCGTGATTTCAAATGCGCGGTATGTCCCCTGGTTTAAGATTGGAAGTTTAAACCGAGGCAACTCTTTGATGTACTCTGGATCAGCATACCCATTGAGATAACCTGCTGCAGCCTTGTGCGGCACAAGTTCAATATTCTCCCGGTTCTGATCATCAACAGTAACAACAAGAACCTCTTTACTCAGAAGAGATTTTTTTTCGTAGTCTTTCAATTGGCTTATATCCCTTCCAATGAAGATATCTACTGTCATTCCGCCGGCTGCTGCCATCTTCTGTAACAATTCCAGCCGGGGTTCAGCCCTGCCCTCCTCGTACGCACCCACCAGTGATCTCTTAATATCCAACTGCTGAGCAAACTGGTCCTGGGTGAGCCCCAGTTGCTTCCGAAGAAAGCGGATGTTTTCATTGAGCTTGACCATATTGGGTTGTGAATTATGTATTAAACAACTACTTGGCAAAAAGCAATATCCGGCCGGAGTGTACATTTCGTGAATGCAGGGATAATAAATTTCTTTGGAAGTATGAATCCTTGCTCTGCATTGCCCGCACATGCCTGGATATCTTCTCTATGACATCCGTAACAGTTGATGTGGGGTCGGCAAGCAAATAACCATAACAAGGTTGATCAAAACCCTCAGCTGAGAAATTGACCTGGAATCGTCCGGAAGACAGACGCTTGCTCTTGAGCTTTAGCTTCATAACTAAATATTTTAGTCAAATAAAGGTCTAATATCTTACCCTTGCAAGCACTTTGACTAAAATATTTAGCTTATTTCTGATAAATCCCAATTTTGTTTGGAGTCAACGGTCAAGAAGCCTTTTTTGACGACCAAAGGTGATTCAATATTATCCGAGTAAATAGTTCCTGTGCCCAGGCCCTGAGGGATTTCGACAGGATAATTCGCTGTAAACTGGGCAATCGCATTAAGCCCGACGTTGCTCTCCAGAGCAGAAGTCATCCACCAACCGATCTTGCGGGCTTCTGCTACAGAAATCCACTCTTCACAACTTAACAAGCCACCATGCAGTGAAGGCTTAAGGATGATGAATTGAGGCTTTATTCTTTCCAGCAATTGTATTTTGGCAGCCGGGGAGTTTATCCCAATCAGTTCCTCATCCAGGGCAATGGGTATCGGCGATTTCGCGCATAACTCAGCCAGCAGGGGTGCCCCCACTTTGATAGGCTGCTCAATTGAATGAACATCATACCTCGAACAATCGGCAAGCTTATACAACGCATCCTCGGTTTTGAAAGACCCGTTGGCATCAAGCCGAATGGTTACCTCATCCCGAAAATATTTGCGCCGGATAAATTGAAGGATATCGAGCTCCTTTTCAAAATTCAGGCCCCCTACCTTGATTTTGATACACGTGAAACCTTCATACAGTTTTATGCTCACTTGCTGAAGCATGTCGTCCAATCCTCCCATCCACACAAGTCCATTGATGGGTATAGCTTTCCCTTTTAGAAAACTGTTGTCATAAATCATTCTTGATCCACCATTCTTCAGATCGAACAGGGCCGTTTCCAAGGCGAAGATGACGGATGAGCAAAGTGCTTCCTTTCGAAAATGTTCCTGCACCTGAAGAAGCGATGACAGCTGATGGATGTTGGTGACCTTGGCCAGGACTTTTATCACCTCCGCCAATTGTTTTTCTATATCCTCACCCGTTTCAGGACTCAGTCCGGGCAAGGGACCAGCCTCACCAACTCCAAATACCTCCGGATTTCCCTGGTCCCATACTTTTAAAAACCAAGAGTCCTTTTGTACCATCGACCCTCGCGATGTGCGGGCCTTGAATGAAAAATGAAATGTCTTCTTAATGAAAGATGCTTCTAACGCCATATCTGCTACGAATATGCTACTGATGTATGGCAAATACAATTGGCATCCTATTTTTGCCATTCCCTATGCTTCTGCCTTCTGTCAATCTCAAGGAATACACCTATCAACTCCCGGAGGACAGGATTGCCATGTTTCCCCTCCCTCAGCGCGACCAATCAAAACTATTGCTATACAATGACGGGCAAATTCACCATAAATCATTCAGTCAACTACCTGAATTACTGCCATTTAATTCAATTCTATTCTTTAATGACACGAAGGTTATCCCTGCCAGATTCCTATTCGAAAAACCTTCTGGTGGCACAATTGAAATCTTCTTGCTCAGTCCATGCCCAGCGGGAAGGTGGGCGTCTTCAGCCCTTTCGGATCCGGGCAAGACAACATGGGCATGTACCATTGGGAATCTCAAAAGATGGCCGGAGGGTCTCACCCTGAAGAAGAAATTCACTGAATTAACCCTTTCGGCCAACCTGGTCGACCGGCACGAAGGCCATGTTGAGTTTTCCTGGACACCTGCAGACATGATGTTTGGCGAGGTGATAGACAACGCCGGGGCCATCCCTCTCCCGCCCTATATAAAAAGACCTGTCGAAGCTGAAGACCGGGAGCGATACCAGACCGTATATTCCAGAATGCCTGGCGCCGTGGCTGCTCCAACTGCTGGTCTTCATTTCACCAGTGACACCATGAATGCCATACGCGAACGAAAGATCTTGACCGACTTCCTTAGCCTACATGTAGGTGCCGGTACCTTTCTTCCCGTGAAGGCTGAAAATGCATTGGATCATCGGATGCATACAGAGCAAATCATTATCAACAGGCACAATTTGGAGCTTCTTCTGATTCCGGGGCAAAAGGTAATTGCTGTGGGCACAACGTCATTAAGAACCCTTGAAAGTGTGTATTGGCTTGGTGTACACCTGCTAAGAGATCCAAATGCAAAATTTGTTATTGAGTCACTTGAACCTTATCAAACCACCACGGCGCTTCCATCAACCCGGGATGCAGTAAAGGCGGTAATAGAGACGATGGACAAACTTGGAATTGATGAGTGGCCTGGCCAAACTTCCATCTACATCCTCCCCGGCTACACCTTCCATGTCTGCGACGGTTTGGTCACCAATTTCCATCAACCAGGTTCGACCTTATTATTACTCATCGCGGCTTTTGTGGGGTCTGATTGGAGAAGAATCTACGACGAAGCGCTTGCCCAAGGATATCGCTTTCTCAGCTACGGCGACAGTTCCCTTTTGCTCAGGACATAACCACTTGATTGCCTGAATTATTCCCTTGGTTTCCTCATTTTCATACGACTAAGAGAAATACATATTAATCGCTAAGTGGTTCAAGCTGTTTTGTGCATTAATTCCTAACTCATTATTAACCAGAGTTTAAATTATCGTCCCTGAAATCAGGGGGTGAATTGGAATTTTCGACGAATTGTCAGATATTTCATTGTTAAACTTAAACCGGCCCATGCCATGCACGAAAGGCTAACAAAGTTTTTGGGAGTTGAGCCAGAGGAAACAGGACGCGTAGCCCTTCTTTTGGCGATCAGTTTTTTTATGGGTTTGTTTCTGGCGACCGTATCGGTTGCTGCTCAATCGCTGTTCCTCAGCGACCCGACCCTGACGGAGAAATATGACCTTCCCAAGGCCCTTGTTATCGGTGGCGGGTTCGGATTCATTGCTACAGGGCTCTTTAATATACTTATGGGACGTATCCCTTTCCGCTTTCTTGCCATTGCTTTCTTGCTTTTGATCATCGCCGGGACAGCTTTCCTGCAATTTGGAGATGAGTATGTCGACCAGCGCACACTTTATTATATAGGATTTACGCTCGTATTACCCTTCACTTTTGTCAGCCAGCTGGTTTTTTGGGGGTCCTTCAACAGGCTATTTACCCTCCGGCAACAAAAGGAAGTTATTGGTAGCGTTGACGTGGGTATGGACATCGCCCAGATTCTTGCCTTCTTTACCATTCCCTTCTTATTGAACTTTGGAGTTCCCATACAATCGCTCTTTACAATAGGCCTCTTCAGTCTTGTTGGATTCCTTATCCTGTTTGTAATTCTCTCCAGCCAATACCTGACCAGGAAGGCGATGGAAGCTGCCGTTGGCGTGTTGAATGAGAAGGATAATAAGAAAATGAGCCTCATCAACTTTTTCAGCATCCGATATGTCGTATTACTCTCTGGCTTTATCGTAGTGTCATTTTCCGCATTGCGATTTATCGATTACTCATTCCTTACAGTGACCTCTGTTACCTTCAAGCCAGAGCAACTTCCCGTTTTCCTGAGCCTGTTTGAAGCACTCATTGTGATTTTCAGTTTTGTGTTCGCCACGTTTATTACGGACTACATTCAGAAAGAGTATGGTCTTCGCTTATCCCTTATTTTGAACCCTCTCCTCCTGCTTTTGTTTACCGGAGGTGCACTTGCCTTTGGATTCTTTTTTGGGTATGACCCTACCAAAGGCCCGATCATCTTCTTCTTCATCATGGTGGCCATGAGCAAGTTGATATGCAATTCCCTCAGGGATGCTTTGGACACGCCAATATTCAAATTCTATTATATACCCATTGAAAAGTCTATCAAATTGGATGCCCAGACCAAGATCGAAGGGATTATTACGGCGTTGGCATCCATCGTTGCCGGCGGACTTATTGTGCTCATCAATCAAGTCAAAATTTTCGACTTATTGTCTGTTACCATGTTTACGTTGCCCTTGCTGGCCGCGTGGTACTTCATCACCAACAAAATGTATCAGGGATATCGCGATACACTTCAGAATTCTTTGCAACTGAATCGCTCTTCCGTTGAGGGCCATGTGGTCAGGGAGTTTACCCTGAACAGTGTTCTGGAAAAGGAAGTAAATAGTACAGCGGAAGATAAAGTTATCTATGGCCTGAAATTGATGGAGAAACTGGAGCCTGCCCTCTTTGAAACTTCTATTCAGAAATTGGCAGAAAGCGATCTGAGGAAGGTGAAGAAATTCTCCGTTGATAAAATGAAAGAGTTGGGCCTTGACGGTCAGCAAAGTGACAATGAAATCATGGGATTGGCCAAGCAAGCAGTGGGCGCTGCTGAAGACAGCGACCTGCTCTCAATTTCCGCCGACAAACTCCTGAAATTGGGTAAGTCAGTCAAACAATCTGATCGTGTACTGGCTGCAAAACTCCTGAGAAAGCTTGTTTCGCAAAGAACTATCTTCATCCTCCTCGAACTTCTCCGCGATGCTGACCCGAAGGTCCGGAATGAGGCAATCCTTACCGCGCGCAAGGTGAAGCGTCTTGAAACCTGGCCGGTAATGATCGACATGCTGTCATCTCCATTATTCAGCAATCAGGTCACCGCCGCATTAAAAGAAGCTGGCACCGCTGTACTCCAGGTGTTGGATTCTGCCTTTTACAAATCGGGACAATCGGATCAGGTGATGCTAAAAATTGTGCAGATCATGGGGCACATCGGTGGAGCTGAAGCATGGCAACTGCTTTGGAAAAAATCTGACTACCCGGATAAACGCGTTGTTAAGCAAATCTTCTATTCGCTACGATATACCAACTATAGTGCTAAGGGACGGGAGCGTCGTCAGGTCATGGACTTACTCGATACGGAGATCGGCAAAACCATGTGGAACCTATGCGCCCAGGAAGAACTTCCCGATGCAGAACACTTTGCTTACCTGAAGGCCGCGCTAAGAGAGGAACTGCGGGACAACTACGATCAACTGTCCCTTCTCATGTCCATTCTCTATGATCCGCAGTCGGTACAACTTGTCCGCGAAAATGTGGAGACAGGAACCACCGACGGTATCACGTACGCCCTTGAGCTTATGGACTTATTCGTAGAGCAAGAAGTGAAACCAAAACTGTTCCCAATCTTTGATGATATCTCGGTAACAGAAAAAATGAACCGGTTGCAGATCTATTTTCCGCGCGAAAGCTACAACCCCGTTCAGGTGGTGAATTATATCCTGAACCGCGATTTTAACCTTAACAACCGGTGGACAAAAATGTGCGCCGTTTACTCTTCGGCATTTATTCCTGAATTCCGTGTAAGCCGTGGATTGATTGGGCAAATGTTCAATCCGGACAAACTGCTGCAGGAAACTGCTGCCTGGGTAATCTTTAACAAGGACAGGGCCCAGTACAAGGTTGTCTCCGACCGCCTGCCTTTGCGAGACAAGAAATTCCTGGATTCATCCATCGAAAACAATCAACTTCTCGATGGGTTGGATGATGGATTCTACCTGGGGATTGAAATGGTCATGTTTATCAAATCTCTTCCGGCATTCAAGGGTATTCCAGGATCCATCCTCAGTGACCTTGCAGACAAGATCATACCGGTGGATTTGAAAGCCCGCGATAAGATTGTTTTCAATAACCCTGATGAAAACAGACCGATCCTCATAGTATCGCACGGCACGCTGAAACTTATGGAAGGAACTGCCGTAGTGGAGACCATGAAGAAGGGATCGGTATTTGGCGATCTTTTTCAGGACGGCCCGACGGCAAAAATTTCGGAGGCAGAGGCGACCGAACGCACCGTAGTGTTCAGAATAAACCTGGCTGATTTCTATTTCGTCATGGCCAAACACCATGAGCTGGTTCAAGGCCTGGTAAGGAATGTCACGAAGAGCAAAGCATTGGAAGTATAATTTTTTAACAAACACAAAGGAAGTATGGCGTACGACATCGATGTGCTGATTGTTTTTGCAGAAAAAGACAACGAGGCGGGCAAGAAAAATGAAATCGGGTGGATAACCCAGTTCAAGAAATTTCTTGACCTCATGCTTTATCAGGTGCTGGGCGAAAAGTCCAACATCGTGGTGAAGTCTGAATTTGACGATTTCACTGCATCCTCTATGGATAACGCCGCCGTACTGGTGACCATCCTGTCAAAAGAATTTGCCCAATCAGGCCGATGCCTGGATGCTGTTGAAGCTTATTATAAGGCAACCAGCAGTTCGAAGATTGAACGGGTATTCAAAGTGTTGAAGTCCCCTTTAAACTCCCAGGAACAACCTCCGCGCCTGCGCGAGTTGCTGGGATACGACATGTACCAGGTGGACAACGAAACAGGCCTCATGAAGGAATATACCGACTTCTTTAGCCTGGAAGCTGAAAAACAATACTGGATGAAAATGGTGGATCTGGTGTATGACATCCACGAAGCCCTTATCATCCTCAAAGGTCAAACAAAAACAGAAGTTAAGAACCTATTCAAGCGCCGCACCATCTACCTGGCCGAGACTGGACATGATTTATCTATCTCGCGCAACATCATCCGCCGGGAATTGCAGCGGCATGGATATGTGGTTCTTCCCAGCCATATGCTCCCCATCAGGTCTGAAGAACTGGAACGAGTGGTTCGTAAAGACCTGGAGGAGTGCAGCATGTCCATCCATTTGATTGGAAGCGCCTATGGAGAAATTCCTGAAGGATCAGATCGCTCTGTGGTTGATATTCAGAATAAACTTGCAGCCGAACATGCAGTGATCAAACGCTCCCGCAAAGAGGACTTTTCACGACTCATTTGGATCGCCCCAAACCTCAGGAACGCCAGTGATAAACAGAAATCATTTATTGAATCCCTTCGCCGCGATATCGAAGCCCAGGAAGGCGCCGAGATATTGCAAAACCCTCTTGAGGACTTCAAGAACATCATGCGTGAGGAGTTGTTAGCGGCTCAAAACAAAACGGCAGATTATTACACGTCCGGCAAGTCCATCTACCTTGTACATGACAAAGTAGACCATGACCAGGTGTTGCCATTGGTGGAAGTTATACAAAAGTCAGGATTCAATGTGGTGTTCCCTGCCTTTGAAGGAGACCTCATGGAGGTGCGAAAGCAACACATCGATAATCTCAGGAATTTCGATGCAGCCATTATCTATAAAGGAAAAGTGAATGACCAGTGGGTGAGAATGAAAGTACTTGATTTGCTGAAGGCACCAGGCTTCGGGCGGAACAAACCCATTCAGGGAAAAGCCATCGTCAGCGAGTCCAGCCTCGACAACTACAAAAATCAGAATGTCACCCTCATAACAGGTGACAAGAATAAGTCAGTGGAATCAGTCAAAAACTTTTTACAAGAATTTAAATCCTAAATGTCTATGAGCAAGAAAGTAGACGAGCAACCTGGCTCACCCTCACAGGTTACAACGTACAACCCGTTCCCCGGACTACGACCCTTCAAAATCGACGAGAGTCATCTCTTCTTTG
>JANYHW010000177.1 GCA_025358885.1 Cytophagales bacterium
CGTCCATCCTCGACCTGCAGCATATGCCCGAGCACGAGCCTTCTGCCGTTCAACTGAACGGGCATCTTCGCTCATCCCGGTTTGTGCGGTCGACTTTCTGACATTACGCCAGTGCGCTGGCCCGAAAAAACGGCGGGCGTGCGCCGGAATGCGGGTGGGAGCATCGTTTTTTCTTGACCTTTTTTTGGTCACTTTTTTGTGTCAAGACAAAAAAGTGACGAATGATTCATTAGCCCAATTTTGATTAATGTGGCCGAGACTTAATCATGGGTTGGTCATTCGCACTGGTACGATGCTTGCGTAGGTTTTTTAAAGTAAACGAACTACATGTTGGCCAACAAGAAACCGAAATTGAAGATTGGGCAATCACAACTTAACCCCAATCTTAACTTGTTTCTGCCAGCGCGCTGGCCCGAAAAAACGGCTGGCGTGCGACGGAATGCGGTGGGAGCATCGTTTTTTCTTGACCTTTTTTGGTTAATTTTTTGTGTCAAGACAAAAAAGTGACAAATGCTTCATTGAATCAAATACTTGGGATGCCTGAGAACTTAATCCTGGGTTGGTCTTTCCCACCTATGAACGACGCCTGCCAAATCACTGCAATCCAATAACTTTAGCCGCTTCCTCCATCCTCTTCACTGTCTTCTCATCATACCACACCTTCTCATTGAAAATCCCTTTGATGGCCGTTGTATTCCTTATGTCCTCCAATGGATTCCTCTCCAGCAACAGTAAGTCCGCTTCTTTTCCAACTTGGATCGTCCCTGTTCTCTTATCAATACCAAGGTATCTGGCGGGATTGATGGTAGCCGTTTCAAGTGCGGCGAAAGGAGAAAGACCTGCACGCACAAACATCTCCAGTTCGTTGTGTAATGAAAAACCCTGGGCGAGGTACCACTCAGGACCGTCTGAACCTGCCATGAGCTTTATGCCGCCATCATACAACGCCTTCGTCATCTTGAATCTCAAATCGATGTATCGCTTGCGGTCGGATTCAGGAGGAGGATTTTGCCAAAACCGGTTGCGGCCTTTCTCACGGTCTGCCTTCAGAAATGAAGGAATGTACGCGTAGTCCGGCGAGGTTTTGATTTCTTCATCGGTTTGGCCTTTGGCAAAACAGGTAATCAAGAAGTAGTTCGTGGGCGTGACAAAAATGCCAGCCTTCCGGACCTGCTTCACCAACATTGGAATCCGGGATTCGTCCATGAACGGAATAGTTTTCCACGCAGTGTTCTTTTGCCAGATGCCGGTGCCCGATACACTGATACCGTGATTATAGGTGGTGTCGGGCAGGAGGGTCTCGATGAACTCGTCCAGATGCTCGATCTGTTGCCTGGCGGCGAGGGCGCGGGACAATTTGATGGCGGGTCCAACGTGACCGGTAACTTTAATGTTCAATTCAGCAGCCGTGGCGATAATGGCGTCGTAGACTTCGGGCTTGAGGTAGAAGGTAAGCTTTATCTCATCGTAGCCTTCCTCTTTGAATCGCTTCACCAACGATGCACCTTCCGACGGTGTGTCGGCAACGTTGCCGAATAATTTGATGCTGAATGTCCACTTCCCAACCAACTGCGGACTCACGACAAAAAGCTCGGGACCAGGAATAAGTAAATTGTTGATTTGTTCTTTGAGTTTCAGGTACTCAGGGTCGCCACACATGATGCGCGTGGTGGTGATGCCTTTGGAGAGCATGAGACTGGCTTCGTCTCGCAGGAATTTCTTATCGAGTCCTTGCTCGTAGAAAAAGTGCATGTGCATGTCCATCAGACCAGGGAGAACGTACTTGCCGGCTCCATCGACGAGTACAGACTCCTTTGGAATGGTGGCTTTCGCGGCCGGACCTAACCAGCTGATGATGCCGTCTTGAATCAGGACGGTTTGATCAGCAAGAATCCGTTCACGGTCCATGGGGATTACAGAGACATGGGTGATGGCGTAAGATTGTGCATGGGAACTTAACACGCTGAGTGCTGAGATCAGTTCAATAAGAATTGCGATGGAAAGCATCTGGAATCCAACCATTTGATTTTCCTTTATGTCTTCAAATTAATGAAAATGTTTACTTGCATCGCAAGTCAACTTACCTCTACGCGCCCTGCCCCTGGGATATGAGATTTTTATCAAAACCATAAGCAGAGGGAGATTTCAATAACTTGACCAATTGGACAATCGCCAATTTACTCAAAGCTTGCTTCTGCTAGAGCGTTGGCCCGAAAAAACGGCGGGCGTGTAATGGAATGCGGGAGGGAGAATCGTTTTTCTTGACTTTTTGGTTACTTTTTTGTGCCAAGACAATAAATTTAATTCATCAATACCTCCACCTTATGTCCTTCATACTTAACAGTCTTTGATTTACCGTCCGGTGCTATCAAGACTTTAAAATTGCGACTAACATTTTCCCCCTGATGGGTGCCCTTGCCGGGCTCCAGCGTTAGCTTTCTGATTTTATCATTCCACAACATGTGGACAAGCGTGCCTTCTCCCTGCAAATATTTCTGACTGGTGCCGTCATCTTCATATAATGTGTAGTCCCCGTCAGCGCCGCTGAATATTCTCAGGGTGGTCGGCTGGCCAACTACTTCCGCAACGTATTGCCTTATCGGGTCGATGGGAATGATGGCACCGGCCCTCACGTAGATGGGCATCGTTGATAGGTCGATACTCCTCCCGATCATGCGGCTGCCTTCCTTTTTTTCAATTGTCCACCAATCGTACCAGTCACCTGCCGGCAGGTAAACATCACGAGTAGACGCTCCCTTGTTAAACACCGGTGCGATTAACATGTCGCGCCCCCACAAATATTCATCGCCCATTGCGCGGGCTTGTCTATCAGAAGGGTAATGGAGCCACAACGGGCGCATCATGGGCATGCCTTCATTTCGCGCTTGCCAGGCAAGGGTATAGTTGTATGGCAGCAACTGGTAACGCAACTCATTGTATTTTTTCGCAATCGGCTCGATGGATGGATTGTTCAATTCAGACTCAAGCGGGTGACGATTCCCTTCCAGAGGTCCCAGTTCACTCAGTCCCCAACCCCAAGGCAGATGAGTCCACCACGTTCGGCCATGCGAGCGGAAAGACGGACAGAATGCACCAAACTGGTGCCAGCGGATGTACAACTCTCCTGTGAGTTCTTCATTGGGATAGAATCCTCCGATGTCAGATCCCCAGAAGGGAGAGACTGACAGAGAATAATTTAACCCAACGGCAATCTGAGCTTCAAGTGTTTTCCATGAGGATTCTGTGTCACCCGACCACACCCAGCCACCCCATTGTGCAATGCCGGGATACCCGTTGCGATGAAGACTCCAGGGTCGAAGATCCTTATTGCTTGAAAGGTGTCCTTGATAATACAATTGATGACGCTTGACCCGTTCAAAGAGATTAAACCAGTCGCCTTCATCCGGCCAAAATCCGTCGACACCAGCATCGAGCAATGGCTCATGCTGCTTCCAATAGTTTTGAATATGTCCTGCATCCAGGGTTTCATGATCAGCAGGCGGAATTGATCCGTGGAGGGTGGGTAGTACGTCCCTGTCCCAGGGAACCATGTGCACGATAACTTTTACGTGACGATCGTGCATGTTCTTTATCACCTCTTTGGGTTCCCTTATAAAAACTTCAGGATTGAACTCGAAAGAGGGCTGCATTTTGTTCCACCCCCTTGGCGTGAATCCAGTTCCCAGGTAGATGACCGCATCTACAGGTATTTTCTTTTCACGAAAACGATCTACAATGCCAACCATCTGCTGATCGTCCTGGAGCGTGCGGTGTGATTGCATGTAGCCCATTGCCCATCGTGGTGGCAACGCCGCAGGACCCGTGATCACCGACAAGTCTTTCATCATAGTCTGTGGGTCGCTTCCATCAAAGACAAATACATCATACAGACCCGGTACAACTTTATCCTGTGGAGGAAGGCCTTTGGAAAGTGAAAGCTGTTGATTGCCTTCTGTCTGGGGAATATCCTTTCCTTCTTTTATCGGGCGAGGAATGAAGAATCCTTTGTCATGAAGGCGCGTGTCCACCATAACCCACGGTGTTACAACGAACAGTCCCCAGCCTTTTGTGCCAACAAGCATCGCCACAGGATTTCGCGATCCGTAGGCATCACTTTGCCAGCGCGGCTGCATGCTGTCCAATGCACCTGATCGGTCGAATTGGACCGGTAACATGCGCCAGTCCACACCGCGCGCAGGCTTCGGTCCTCCTTCGCCCATCCCAAGGACAGGTTGTCCGTCCAGCTTAAATGAAAGTCTGCCGTCAGTTTCAAATACAAGTTGCTGGATAGTTTCGCCTTTGTTGTTATAGATCACAACCGTTAAGGGATTTGGGTGTACTTCCACCTTGAGGCTTCCAATTTTTCGCGTGATGTTCTTGTCAATCTGTCGAATACTCAGTGACACGGTTGAATCGAGATCTTCTACGATGGCAGGCGTAGATGGATAACCACTTTTAAAACTCAATGGCTTCAAGGTGATCCGAATGCAATGATCGCGGACACCCCGAATATCAAGTTGAGCAGGCTGAGTCCCTGTGGTAATCTCCTGGCCTCGTGCTGACCCGGCAAGGATTAGGAAAAATATGAATATGAAATAATAACGCTTTAACATGTGAATCAATATCGGAGTTGATTCCGCGGTTACAGAGCGAGTGTTGATCACTTCATATATTTATCCAGCCATTCCAACCAGTACCGGTTCACCTCCTTCGATCTCACCGGATCAGATGGAAAATGACCTCCCACAGGAAAAGCGACAAACTTCGACTCTACACCCAGGTCTTGCAGCACCCTGAAGAATTTATAGGATTCTGAAATCGGTACGCGTTCATCACCGGTGCATGAGAGCATCAGCGTGGGTGTCTTGACATTGGCCGCATAGGTGATGGGAGACTGCTTAACCCAGTTTTCCTTTGCCTTCGGGTCGATCCAGGGTGACTTGCCATTCTGATCGGAGTATTTCCAACCGATGCCATTGTCGGATTGGGAGTATTGGTCAAAGATATCCGTAACCGATGCGCCAGCTACTGCACACTTCCATCCCTGGTAGTTGCCGATCAGCCACGTGGTCATGAAGCCACCATACGACCACCCGCTGACACCTATTTTCGTTCCATCGATATAGGAACGTTTCTTCAACTCATCAATTCCTCGCATCACATCTTTACCGGGTCCGATGCCCGCATCGCCATTGATCGCCGTGCAATAGGCCGCACCAAAATTGTCGCTGCCGCGGTAGTTGGGCTCAAACACAATATAGCCGTGAGAAGCTGTGTATTGCGATCTCGCACTGAATTGCTCCTTGGATGCTGATTGTGGTCCACCGTGAATGACGAGAACCAGTGGATATTTTTTTGATTGATCAAAGTCGGGAGGGAAGGTGAGGATGCCATTGGCGGTAAATGCATCCGACTTCCACGTGATCGTCTCCTGCTTGCCGAGTTTCATTGAGGCAATTTCTGCATGAAAAGAGGAAAGCTTCTTTGGCTCAGCGTCGGCGGAAGAAAAGTAGTAGAGTTCCTGTGGTGAGTTTGTTGCGCTGGCGATAACAGCGACCGAACCATTTTTACCGATGTTGTAGTTGTACCAGTATCCACCCGTGATGCAAAGGGATCCGGTTTTTAGTTTTTTGGAAGTCCCATCGATGCCCTGTAGCCAAAGTCCGACAGAATTGTTGTCATTGGCTGCCACCAGCATGGACTTGCTATCCGCACTCCACTCGGCGCGAAAGAAGTACCTGTCCAATTTGGTGGTAATGCTTTGTCCCGGACCACCGGTTGCGGGAGCAACGAAGACTTCAGATCCATTGACCAAACCATCGCGGGGAAACCAGTATGAAATGTGGGTGCCGTCCGGAGAAAATGCTGGATAACTTTCCAGCAACATGGCACCTTTAGCGGCTGTCCTTCCTGTAATGCTTTTCGTAGCACCGGTTTCCACCTCTAATGTGTACACTGAGTTCACAAGTTCACCAGAATATGCCGATTCATTTCTTTGAAAAGCAATCCGCTTGCTGTCAGGTGACCATGACAACGGTGAGGCAGGCGTACCCGGAGGATAGGAGGAAGGGAGTGTCCATGCACCTGAAGTGAGACGCTTTGCCTCGCCGCCAGCAGCGGAGATCCACCATATATGAGAAGCCACAGGATTTTCTTTTAGGAACATGCTGTTGTAGTGAACTTCGAACGCATCATAACCTTTGTCTTTTTGCTTTTGGTTTTCCGCTTCATCGTCTTGCACGAAAGCAAAGCCCGCACCATCGGGTTTCCAGGTGAACTGCTGAACACCTGTGGTTGAATTGGTGACCTTCATTGCCTCCCCACCGCTCATCGACAGAATAAATATCTGGTTGTGCGCATCTTTTCCTGAACCTTCCCGAGCGATGAACGCCAGCCTATCACCGGAAGGTGACCACCGGGGATGCCCGACATGTGGTCGTTCGGTGAGCCGGCGGAGGGTACCCGATGCTACGTCTGCCAACTGCAACTCAGTGTTGTTTTTGTTTTCTTCGTAGTCAGGTCGGGACAAGACAAACACAATTGACTTCCCGTCCGGGGATATCTGGGGGTCGGTGAGGGTGACGAGTTTGTTGACGTCGTCGAGATCAAATTTCCTTTGGGCGCTTGCTGCGAAGTGCAGACAGCACAGAATGACCAGGGTGACAGAGATAGATTTCATATGGAGGTTGATGGTGGGACCTTAAGATAGGAATTTAGCCGAAAAGGTCAATAGAACGCTGTCGAGGAAGGATGGAAATACAACCCCTTTCCGCGCCACAAGCCACGCAGTTTTGTCATACAATATGGAGTAGATTGTACTCGTGTCTGAATTTTTCCATGAATGACGGCGAGAGAACACCACCCTGATCAGAGTTTCACCGTTAGAATGTTGGAACTTGACTACCAATTCTGAAGCGCTATGAGAACCATATTTGTCATTTGTTACATTGCCTTCACCTCTGTTTGCTTTGGTCAAAGTTTGCAAGTGGTCTATGCCGATGGCAAGGCAGCCTACAAGCAGAAGAACTTCAATTTGTTTTATGAAAAGATGGGGGAAGCCCATAAACTCCACCCATATCACCAGGACGTGCTGTATCAGCTGGGCATTGCATCGGCACTCACGGGCCACACAGACGAGGCAATTGAAAATCTTAAAAAGGCGGTGCTGATTAACAGCGACTACCGCCTGGACGTTTCTGACCTCAGCTCGTTGGAATCCAATCCGAAGTTCAACGAGTTGAAGAGATTGCAAGAAGAGTGGAAGAAACCCATTGTCAATTCAGACACATTTTTGATCATCAAAGAACGGGACCTGCACGCGGAAGGAATCGGGTATGATGCAAAGTCGAAAAATTTATACGTGGGGAGCATTCATAAACGCAAGATCCTGCAGGTTTCTGAAGATGGCAGCGCGAGGGATTTCTGTCCCTCGGAAATTGAGGGAATGACCAGTGTGTTTGGAGTAAAACTTGACCAGAAGGCGGGTGTATTGTGGGCGTGTGCTTCTCCCATGCCTGAAATGATGCACTATGATTCATTGTCACCTTCAGCCGTATTTAAGTTTGAACTTCGGAATGGTAAGCTTCTGCAGAAGCATGTTTTGTCAGGATCGAAACCTGCAGTTTTCGGTGACATGGTATTAAGCAAGAGCGGCAGCGTATATGTTTCCGATAGCAAGAACAATGAAATATTCCTGGTTGGACCTAACGGTATCACCTCATTTTTCTCTACACCTGAATTTTGGAACATCCAGGGCATGGCGTTCTCAGCAGATGAGAAATATCTCTTCGTTGCCGACTATGTGAAAGGGATCTTCAGGCTGGAGATGGAATCAAAGAAATTACTGTTGCTGACTACCGAACAAGACGTTTCATTGAAGGGGATTGACGGATTGTATTTTTTGGATAACTCACTGATTGCCGTACAGAATGGAACCAATCCGCTTCGTTGTACGCAATACTTTCTTGACAAAGGTCAAACCAAGATCATGGCATTCAAAATCCTGGACCGGAAGCATCCGTCTTTTGGCGAACCCACCACAGGAGTACTAGCAGGCAAGACCTTCTACTACATCGCCAACAGTCAGTGGGATGGGTACAAGGATGACCATTCCATAAAGCCATACAATGAATTGAAGGATATTGTTATTCTAAGACGTAAATTGGATTAATGCTTTGGAGTGATGCGATGGATTAGACTCTTAATCATTCAATCGATCCTCGTTTCGCCTGCAGCCGGACAGTCAGTGACCCACCGTATGGTTGATCTTGAGAATAACTATCGTGCCCATCCTAGGGATTATGTGAACTACCAGGGTTTGTCTTTCCTGATCAGTGCCGAATATGAGAGGCTCACTGTGGCTCAGCGAAAAGAGATTCGGGATATTTTGGGTGTGAGTTCATTTTCTCATATAGCCATTGCACCACCCTCTGAACGAGGAACCTGGATTGCGATCCAAGGCCAATTGTCAGACAAGAACGCTGTGCCCATCCCGAATGCCAAAGTAGTAGTCTTCCAGACTGACGGTCGCGGCTATTATTCGCCAACGGATTCAATATTGCGACGGATGAACGAAGCGGATGCGCGTTTATTTGGAGTGTTGCACACAGATGATAAAGGCCGGTTCGAAATACAGTCAATCCAACCTGCCAATTATCCGAGGCCATATGAAGGTCGTTATGTACCCCAACATGTTCACTTGAACATTTCAGCGGAGGGGTTCCGCGACTTGAAACTTCTGGTCGTATTTGATGATGATCCCTCCATTAAGGATAAGTATTGGCAGGACTGGGCTAAGCGCATGAACTTTCCCATCATGAAACTGATCATGATCAAGGGCATAACACAGGGACATGCATGATTGCCATGGAGCGTTAGTGAATTCGAATATCCGGGGAATATTGATTGTTTTTAAGCGTGATCAGAACCAATACAAAAAAACAGCGTCATGAAAAATGAATCAGAGAACGGATGGTGGAGCCCACGGACCAAAGAACTATTTAAGGTCAGCCGAAGGGATTTCATGCGCCTGAGCGGGCTCGCGGGTTCAGGGCTTTTCATGGGGATTGGCTTTACCACCACGGCAAAGAATGGCCCCGTCGTGGAAGAACCACTTTTTGAGCCGAATGCTTTTCTGAAAATTGGGTCAGATGGAAAGATCACTATCATGGCCAAGAATCCGGAAATTGGTCAGGGTGTGAAGACGTCACTTCCACTTATTGTGGCAGAGGAATTAGATGCGGATTGGAAAATGGTGGAGGTAATACAGGCCCCGTATCATTCCCGGTTTGGTTCGCAGTTTGCCGGGGGAAGTACCGCAGTAAAATCAAATTGGACATCGTTGCGAAAAGCAGGCGCAGCAGCAAAAGAAATGCTCATTGAAGCAGCAGCCAGAAAATGGGTTGTTCCACTCAACGAATGCAATGCCTCCGAGTCAACGGTGATCCACGGGAAAACGGGAAGAAAGTACTCCTATGGTGACCTGGCAACGGACGCATCTAAATTGGGAATACGGGAGAATCCGACATTGAAGAAACCGGAAGAGTATAAGCTTCTGGGGAAAAGATATGGCGGGGTTGATAACCATAAAATCTCTTCTGGTAAAATGGAATTCGGTTCCGATAAGAGGCCAGCGGGAACTTTGGTGGCCGTGATCGAACGAAGTCCTGTATTCGGAGGTAAAGCGAAGGGTTTTGACGCCTCCTTGACTTTGAAAGTAGAAGGGGTTATTGATGTATTCATTATTGACAAGAGCTACGATGATCCTAGAGAATCTGTTCACGGCGTTGCGGTGGTGGCCACCAATACCTGGGCGGCAATCAAAGGCAGAAGGAATCTAAAAGTTGAATGGATCAATCCAATCGGTGAATTGGAAAGCAGTGAACACATCCGGAATGAATTTATAAGTAACCTTGAGAAACCCGGAACAATTCAAGTACGAAGTGACGGCAATGTGGATGAAGCATTCGTTGGAGCATCAAAAATTATAGAAGTCACTTATGAGGTTCCATTTCTGGCGCATGTCACCATGGAGCCGATGAACTATTCTGCAGATGTAAGGAATGACTCCATTGCATTATGGGGCTCAACGCAGGATCCCGATACACCAAGGTACAACGCGACGGTCAATACCGATGTGCCGCGCAATAAGGTGAGCCTGGAGATTAGTCGCAGTGGAGGAGGCTTTGGCAGGAGGCTGGTAGCCGAGTATTCAACAGAGGCCATCTTGATTTCAAAGAAAGTGGGCAAGCCCGTTCAGGTCCGGTGGACGCGTGAGGATGATTTTGCGCACGACCTGTACCGGCCGGCAGGAATGTACAGGATTAAAGCGGCTATGGATGCCAAGAATTCATTGATTGGATGGCATGTTCAGGCAACAACAACTTCGCGTTATGGATATGCTAAATCGGAAAGTAGCCCCCACATCACCGAAGTTTTTCCAGATGGATTTCCTGCCGGATTGGTCCCAAATTATAAGATGGAGTACACACCGGTTAATTCGCTCGTACCGAGAGGCGCCTGGCGAGCACCGGGACATAATGCGACCTGCTTTGTGGACGAAAGTCATCTGGATGAAATAGCCCATTCGACAAACAAAGATCCTGTTTCTCTTCGGCTGGAATTATTGGGTAAGGAAGAGAAGAAGATTCCCTTCAGGGATCATGGTGGACCGTTTTATTCAACGACAAGGTTGAAGTCCGTTATTCAGCTTGCGGCAGAAAAATCCAAATGGTTTGAGCCTCCGCAACGAGGACGCTACAGGGGATTTGCTTCACACTTCATGTTTGGAGCGTACGTGGCTGAGGTAGTCATGGTCTCCGTGACAAAAGATGGAAAAGTGAAAGTGGAGAATGTAGTGTGTGCGGTTGATTGTGGGATTATTGTGAACCGTTCAGGTGCAGAGGCCCAGGTAGAAGGTGGAATTGTGGATGGGCTAAGTGCTGCGCTTTTCCAGGAGGTTCATATTGAAAATGGGAAAGCCACGGAAACCAATTTCAATACTTACAGGATGTTGAGGATGAAAGAATGTCCAAAGATTGAAATTCATTTTGTGGATAGTCTTGAACAACCGGAGGGACTCGGCGAAATCTCATTGCCACCCGTGGCTGCCGCCTTGTGCAATGCCATTTTTGCCGCAACAGGGAAAAGGATTAACCGATTGCCGGTGACGCGTTCAGTTTCTATTTAATATTGAGCCAGCACAAGGTGCTGAAGAGCAATTTACCATCGATCACCATTCATGAATTGCTGTTGCTTCATTCGATTCTCTCGTTTTTTTTCAAGAACCTCGGTGGTGTTGCCCATTTGCATTTGGCTGCAATTCTTTCGTACTTCATAAGCACACTAACCCAAACCCAAATGAAAAAATTAGCTGTATTGCTGCTACTGGTCGTTCTCGCCAGTTGTCAGCAGGCACCCAAGAGTCAGGTCTTCACCTCAGGACCTGATGTCGACAATATTCAGAAGACTATCGATGCATATGTAGCCGGCGACTGGGCCGCTTTCAAGGCCGCTTATGCCGACACCGCCACCAGCACCCATAACAAGAACAAGATGGATATGGATTCATTGATGCGGTTTCATCAAAACTCAAGAAATGCATATGAAAAGGTTGAGATAGAGACGATTGCAAAAGAAATGGTCCGGTACGAGGACGGAAGTCAGTGGACACATTTTTGGGGTGTCTGGAAAGGCACGATTAAGGGATCAGGCCAAGTGGTAGAGGTCCCCATGCACATTGCAGGCCACGTAGTGCAGGGAAAGATCACAGAAGATTATCTGTTCTATGACCCGACGCCGATTGTTGAAGCGCTCACGCCACCTCCGGCGATGACACCAAATAAATAATAGCATCAAAGAATTGCTAATTATGAACTTTTGAAAGATTGTTCATGACGGTAATCTTTGGCGACACTGTCTTGCAATAAGAATCATACGAATGAAAAAAGGCATCACCCGAAAACAAAAAAAGACCGGTAACGCAAAAACCCTCAGATGGGATTATTTTGATCACGCAGGAAAACGCATTACCAAACCAGCGGTAATTGATCGCTGCAACAAATTGGTGCTCCCTCCCGCCTGGCGGGAAGTTTGGATAGCCACGGATGCGCAAGCAAGCCTGCAAGCCACCGGCCTGGACGTCAAGGGTCGATTGCAATACCGATACCATTCAAACTGGACTGAGGCGCGAGCAGCGGAGAAGTTTGACGGCATGACGGGATTTGCAGAAGTACTGCCCATGATCCGAAAAAAGGTGGATACGGACCTTGTCAGGAAGGGAATGCCCAAAGACAAAGTGGCGGCGCTGATCGTCAAGCTGATCGACATTTATCATTTTCGCGTGGGCAATGATGAATATGCAAAACAAAACAACTCTTACGGACTCACTACCCTGAAAGAAGGACACGTCACCTTTGATCGATCCAGGACAGCAGAAGGAGAACTGGATGCCGTTTTCGAATTTGTAGGGAAGTCAGGTAAGTTATGGAAGCGGAGGATCTGGGAAGATGATCTTGCCAGGCTCATTGATGCATCAGGCGCCGTGGGAGGGAGGAACAAGAAGCATGACCTGTTCCGTTACGAAGATGGCAACGGCATTGATCATGACATAAAGTCCAACCACATCAACGAATACCTCGATGCCATCACATCAAAGTTCGGGAAGGTGACAGCCAAGGACTTTCGCACCTGGGCAGCGACATGGAAGACTGCCTCGCGGTTGTCAAAGCAGCTGGATCCTGAGACACAAACAGCACGGAAACGCGTGTCGAACGAAGTGATCAAGACGGTGGCTTCCGATTTGGGAAACACACCAACGGTTTGCCGGTCGAGCTATATTCACCCTTCGATATTGTCGGATTGGGCAGATGGAAATTTTCGCGCCAATTGGAACCGGGCAAGTAAGGCCAGGAAGATGTTAGGGTTATCAAAGGAAGAGACGACTACGCTGGCGTACTTGAAGTGAAACGCATGCAATACGAAGCTTACCTCCTTACCATGGCCCAGATCGCAGGCGTGCTTGTAGGTTTTGCCAGCCTGGCGAATGCCATCAGCAGGCCGGGGATGTCGGTAGGCGAGTTGCAACTCAACAAACTGAGGATTCTGGTCACCACGGAGAATGGCATATTCATTATAATTTTTAGCATGTTGCCGGTACTACTTGAAAAGCGCCTGGGTGAAGAAGATCTCTTTGAACTTGTTTCACTGATTGCGTTTCTTGCCAGCGCTTTCAACATGATATACATTGCCTGGCGCAACAAGAAGTTCACGGGTAAATATTTTCCCATGCTCGCGACCAAGGTCATCCAAGCGAATAGCATCCTACTTACCACCATACCCTTTGGACTAAATGCCTTGGGCATC
>JANYHW010000070.1 GCA_025358885.1 Cytophagales bacterium
GGTTGCGGAGGACTCAGGGCCTACCAGGATTCCAAAATGGAAATAAAAAGAATGTACGTGAGACCACCTCAACGCCAATTGGGTATTGCCACTGCCATCCTGAGCGAATTGGAACACTGGAGCAAAGAGCTTGGACATGCATCTTGTGTTTTGGAAACTGGAAAAAACCAACCCGAAGCCATAGCCTTTTATATAAAAAACAACTACCTGGTAGTTCCACATTTTGATCCATACAAGGAAAGTCCAAATAGCATTTGTTTCGAGAAATCGTTGCGAAGAATATTAGGAAAAGTTGAAGTATTCCTCACTGAAATGGCGGATCTGGAAGAAATCTTTTCACTATTTGAGCACTCCATCAGATACCAGGAACAGAGGGGCTTCCCGGTTTGGAGAAACTACGACAAGAATGCTGTCATCCAGGACATTGCAGACAAGAATCAATACAAAATTGTTTTAGACGCCAAAACGGCCATTGTATTCAGCGTTCGCTACGCAGATAAAATAATCTGGAGAACGATGGACAAAGGGAGTTCCATCTATATCCATCGCATTGTTGTCAATCCTGAATGCAAAGGCCATAAACTATTCGGAAGAATTTTGGGATGGACCCTCGAGCACGCAAGGCAAAAAGGGCTAAGTAGTATTCGCATGGACACCTGGGCTGCCAATCCTAACATCATTGATTACTACAAGGGTTTCGGTTTTGTTTTTATCGAAAACTACACCACACCTGACAGCTTGGAATTACCTGCTCACAACAGAAATCTAGCATTGAGTCTTTTAGAATATACAGTCTGATGATTCATATAAGAAATATCCTCCTACTCCTGGTTATCATTAGTACGCGGTGTTCACCCGACTATCATGCCACAATCCTTGGAAACTGGTACAACTGCAGTGATGGGACATATACGGAGATGTATATTAACGGGGAATACTATACCTCACTTAGCGTTTCGATGCGAAATATGCGCATAGGGACGAATACAATCTGGAAATATGAAATCGCAGGGGATACCCTCTTGTATGGCCTGCCATCCGCTGTTAATAATTCAATACTCAATAGGGGTCGGATCAAAATCATTTCTGATGACCACATCCAAATGAACAGCTTTAATGAATCCACAAAGAAAGAGTCTGACTTTTACGATTTATACCGGCTCAGGGAAAATTTCAAATTCGCTGATGTATCCCTGATGAAGGACTCCATCATTCGGAGGACCATGGAACAAGAATTTCTTAGAAGGGCATCCGGCTCTGGATGTTCTAAATGAAAATAGCCTGCTGCTAAAGACTAAAAATCAATTGTGCCTCCTGCCTAATGAAGTATTTCAATTTTTAGTTCTATATCACTGCTGTCCGGTATAACTCTCTACATAAAGATAATACTGATTTTCCGATTGTATTGGGCTATTTTTTTGAGTTTGGAGAGTGTAAGGCCTATGTCTTAAAGAGCAATTGTTGTTGATTGCTTTCATAAGGTTTTAGAGTAAAACACTTTTCAGGATTTTTTAGGAATGCGAACAGATTGATATAAGTCATCAGATGAATGCGGATGATGCCTGCCAGGTTTGAAAATGACCAATTTCTGGCTGCCTTAGCTTTAATTAATTTCAATAGCAAGTCTGCTATCAAAGAACACCAGATTTGAATCTTAATAGCATTTTCATTGTCTCCTAAAAAATACCTGAGGGGATAATTTTGTTTGAATCGCTTAAACAGGAGTTCGATTTGCCATCGTTTCTGGTATAGTCCGGCAATGGTTGCGGGAGCCAATTCGATATTATTGGTGAGGAATTGAAATTTCTTTCCTGATTTAGGATCTGTGTAATTTATAAGTCTTGCTTTTACGAATGTGTGATCATTGTGATGCGTGTGTCCAACTGTGACAAGCCGGTCTCTTTGAATTCCCCGGCTCCCCTGATGTTGAGTGATTGGATTGTGTTGAGTGATCTTATACACCGTACCTTTTCTTTTTCGAGTTACCCAAGTAATCTTCTGTTTGGTAAATTTCTCGAACTGAGCATGCTCATTGTAGCCCTTATCAAAAACGATCACAGAACCTGCTGGCAATGTTAATTCCTTCAAAAATGGACTGTCATGGGCAGATGCGTGACTAAATCGGATCAGACAAGGAACATCTTCATCGGCCCGCATTAAGGTATGAACTTTTATTCCACCCTTCCTCTGTCCATTCGCAGGATTTCGTCCCGCGTTTCGCATGATCTCCTGAAAAAGACTAATGGTGGTGGAGTCAGCAATGTAAAGTTTGGAAGATTTGGCTGTTCGGCTGTCCGGTAAAACAGAACGATACTTATCATAAAGAACCTGATACACCTTACCGAAAACCTCTTCTGAACGACGTTTGTTAGCGTCACTTAAGGTGCTGCGACGTGGAAAATAACCAATGCCCAGGTGTTTAATCCGGTGTTCCCAAGCTAATAACCCGCTGGTGAGTTCCCTCAGTGAGTTACAGTGATTGAAGATGCCGTAAAGCATGCTCACAAGATGACCATGGGTGGTGAAATGCCGACAGTAGCGATCTGCCTTACATTGGCTGGCGACACGATCTACCATCCTTTTGTCGATAAAAGAAAGTAACTGTGAAAAGATCGGCTGTCCGGTAAAAAATTTACTTTTGCTCATGAGGAAAGCTTTTGGTGTGGTAACTCAAAGTTAGCCTCATGAAGGGAAGATCTTCACCGATCTTCCCTCTTTAATTAAATGCTATACCGGACAGTAGTGGTTCTATATTTCAAATGATGTTGTGACTCCAGCTAAGAGCAATAGGCTGTCCGGCATTTCAATAGAAATGAGTATACAATTGAAACCAAAACTGATCGCGGTGATTACCCTGGTCATCGGGGTACTCTTCATTACAAGTTGCAGGAACAAGGAATTTTCAATTCCAAAAACGGATCCTGACAACGGTGGCCTGTTTCTGCCAGATGGATTCGGAGCATTGGTGGTAGCCGACAGCGTTGGCCCTACCCGGCACCTGGCGGTAAACGATAATGGGGATATTTATGCAAAGCTGCGCATCAGTAAAGGAGATTCCGGTAATGTTGCTTTGCGCGATACCAATAACGACGGGAGAGCTGACATTGTTCAACGGTTTGGTGACTATCCCAATGATGGAAGTTTTGCCACTGAGATGCGGATACACAATGGCTATTTGTATTTTAGTTCGGAACTAGTGGTGTACCGACAAAAACTAATTCCGCCGAACCTGATTCCGGATGGCAAACCAGAAATAATTTTAAAAGACCATCATCCCCTTCAATGGCACAATGCCAAATCACTCGCCTTCGACAAGGATGGTGGGATGTATGTTACGTTCAGCGCCCCTACAAACGTCTGTGAGATCTGGCTATCAGTCCCAGGTTATTCAACGCCTGTGATCCAGGGGCAATACCCTTGCCCGCAATTGAATGACCAGGCTGGCATCTGGAGATTTGATGCAGATAAATTAGGACAGTCACAGGCAGACGGCCAACTTTTTGCCACAGGGTTGAGAAGTGTAGTGGCCATATCCTGGAATGACGATGATAACAGCTTGTATGCCGTTCTTCATGGCAGAGACTGGCTGCATAACAATGCCCCTCATTTGTACAGTGACTGGCAAAATGCCGTTCTCCCGGCAGAAGAGTTACTCAATATCAAGGAGGGCGATAACTACGGCTGGCCTTATAGTTATTATGATCCATTCAAAAACAAGAGAATTGTATCATCTGAATTTGGCGGAAACGGTGTGCAAGAGGCACCGGGTTTCATAGATCCCATTATGGCGCTGCCAGCGCACTGGGCCCCAAACGATATGTTGTTTTATAAAGGCGACCAGTTCCCCGATCGATACAAAGAAGGTGCCTTCATTGCCTTTCACGGATCAACAAACCGGACACCTTATCCGCAGGCAGGATACATTGTGGCCTTCATCCCATTCAAAGACGGAGAGCCCAAAGACAGGTGGGAAGTATTTGCAGATGGGTTTGCCGGGGTGGACGTCATTGCTGATGTAAGTCAGGCCAAATACAGGCCGATGGGGCTATCTGAAGGGCCCGATGGTTCTCTGTACGTATCGGAGTCAAAAAATGGGAAGATATGGCGCATTATATTCACCGGTGATCGATCAGCGTTTGGAGAACCACAGCTTGCCAGTATGGCACAAAGAAAGTCAAAGAGTTATCTAAAAACACCTGATGAACAAGCGGACATTCTATCCATTAGTCCATCCAAGTAGTGCAATGTTCATTTCTCCTCGGTAACATTAAAGCGAAGTAATCGTCTTGAAGGGTATTAAACGCAATAACCATGATTTCCGAAAAAAAAGCGGGCAGACTTATTGGAGCATTCATATTGATAGATATGGTCAGCGGTGTACTCATCAACCAGGTATTGCTGGGGCCTTTCACTTTTGCAGTTGATTTCATGAACAAGGTGGCGGAAAATTCAAACCAGGTGATTCTGGGCATGCTCCTTGGCCTGATCAGCGGCGCTACCTCCATCGCCTCCGCTTCGCTCCTGCTGCCAATATTCAAAAAGTACCATGAGGTCCTGGCTTACATGCTGCTTGGATCTAGTGTCGTTTGTTTCGCCTGCATTCTTGGAGACAACAGTAACGTGCAATCTTTGTTGACCTTGAGTCAGGAGTATCTCAAAGCCGGGAGTATTGACTCCGAATATTTTCGAACCATGGGCAAAGTATTCCATGACGCCCGCAGGTGGTCACATTTCATGACAATCCTCGTTCCTTGCTTTTATTTTATCACGTTTTTCTGCCTCCTCTACCTGTCCAAACTAATACCACGGTTCATTTCTATCTGGGGACTCTTAGGCATCATCGGTATGGCTACGGCAATCCTACTGGCTATTTTTGAAAAAGGATCGAATATGCTTTTGTATTTACCCTTTGGTCTTAATCAACTTTTTTTGGCAATATGGCTTCTGGCACGGGGATTTTCTTCTACGGCCAACAACGCTGTGGGCAACCAAAAGTAGTCATCACCTGCCGTTTCATTATCTGGGGGACTGGTCATTTAAGGGCTTCAAAGATCTGAATGCTCTCATAAGCGCCAATAGTCGCATCCATTAACAGGTTTGTTTGTTGCCGCTGCTGTTTTTCCAATTTTCGATTTACCTTACTTCCCATGAAATCGAAAACAAGTAAAAGCGGTACGCTGGCCGTCTGGGGCGGCGAAGCAGAAGGATTCCCGGATGGTGCAGTGACCCCTCCCATCACCTCCAGCGTTGCCTTTGCCCATCACGACATTGATCAATGGCATAGGGTTGCCATCGGCGAGTCGAAAGGACACATTTACAGCCGGAACACCAACCCCACCGTAGCCGTTTTAGAAGAAAAGATCCGGCTCCTGGAAGATGCAGAACATGCAACCTCATTTGCTACGGGCATGGGTGCGATTAGCAGTACCCTCTTTGCCCTCCTGACACCCGGTAAAAGGGTCGTCTCCATCAAGGATACTTACGGCGGCACCAGCAAGATTTTTCTGGAGTTCCTTCCACCCTATGGCGTTAACATCACCTTGTGTGAGACGGCCAATCACGAACAGCTGGAGGCTGAAATTTCCAGGGGTTGTGATCTCGTGTACCTTGAAACTCCGACAAATCCCACCCTCAAGATTGTTGATTTGAAAAGGCTGGCCACCGCCGCTCACAAAGTGGGAGCCACAGTGGTTGTTGACAATACATTCGCCACCCCTATCAATCAGAATCCACTGAAGCTTGGTGCTGACCTGGTCATTCACAGTGCCACGAAATTTCTATGTGGACATTCAGATGCTATGGGTGGGATCCTCTGCGGCAAAAGGGAGTTGGTCGACAAGGTATTCCGGTTCAGAGAGATCAACGGCGCCAGCCTCCAGGCTGATCCGGCCTATATGATTGCCCGGGGAATGAAGACACTTGAATTGAGAATTGAACGACAGAATGCATCTGCGCTGAAAATTGCCCACTTCCTCAAAGCGCACCCTAAAGTAAGTGATGTATTCTATCCTGGACTTCCTACGCACACAGGTCATGACATTGCCAAAAATCAAATGACAGGATTCGGCGGGGTCATGAGTTTTTCCTTGAAAGGCGATTATGATATGGTAAAGAAGTTCCTGCCCAGGTTAAAGCTGGTTCACCTGGCTGCCAGCCTGGGGTCTGTCAGCACACTCGCTGGTCCACCGCGCACCACAAGCCATGTCGAACTCTCCGACGAACAGCGCAAGCACCTGGGAATTCCGGAGAGTCTGATACGATACTCTGTAGGGATCGAGAATGTAGAAGACCTGATGGAGGATCTGGAACAGGGATTGAAAAGCGTGTGAAAGCATCTTCGTGACATTGATCTATTGCAATAGGAGAAGACCCGTCGAATGACGTGCCAGTAGTCCCTGGTAAACCCGCCCAAAGTCCTTCCCCTGTGTACTGAAAAATATTCTACAAAATATTTGTTCAACTGTATAGTTACATGAAATGACCCTGTTGGACATTCTTAAGATCAAGTCCGGAAATGTTCTCCTCACCTATTGCCCGGAAAAGGCAAAGTAATCGCAAAGGAGATCTGCACAAATCAGGCTTCAAACTGTTAATTTTGTCCTTGATCTTATCTATATCATATCGCCGACCAAATACCTTGCTCCAATCACAAACGATCAATTGCCGACAAATTTTATGAGTCCCACCCAAGTTAGGACAAGGTTTTTTGTGCTCTCCGCTTTGATTTTTGCTGCCGCGTTCTCAAGGGTGATCCCTCACATGCCAAATTTTTCACCCTTGGGTGCGATTGCTTTATTTGGCGCAGGCTACTTTGCCCGTCGTTGGCAAGCCTTTGTCATTCCCTTGACCGCCACATGGTTAAGCGACCTGTTTATCAATAATGTCATCTATGCCAAATACTATCCGGACTTTACCTGGTTCTATCAAGGTTTCTATTGGCAATATTCAAGCTACAGCCTTATCTCCCTGGTAGGTATCCTTATATTTACCAAGGTAACACCCCTCCGTATTCTCGCTTCGGCACTTTCCTCAACGACCATATTCTTCCTTATCACCAATTTCAGTGCATGGCCGGGTGAACCAAGTTACACACAGGATCTTCAAGGATTGATCGATTGTTATGTTGCCGGACTGCCTTATCTAAAGGGTACTCTTCTTGGAGACCTGTTCTATGCAACCTTGTTGTTCAGTGGTTTTACAATCCTTCAACGCAAATACCCTTCCCTCCGAGTCCACGCAGAATCCCTTCAAATGTAATTTCGTACAACTGCATCGATGTTTATGAAACCGAAAGTAATCGCTTTCGATGCCGACGACACCCTTTGGGACAACGAAATGCCAAACAGGCAATCCCAACGCTGGCAAGAACCATCGATCACCGAATTTATGC
>JANYHW010000109.1 GCA_025358885.1 Cytophagales bacterium
CGTAAGCGTGCTCAATGTATAGCAAAGTAAAATACGTCGCGAAGCCTTCGCTCAGCCACACATCATCCCAGTCGGATTCCGTCACAGCATTACCAAACCATTGGTGGGCGATTTCATGTATGACTACGTTTCGCCATCGAATGCTCTTGGTTCCCGTTACGGAGTTCTCACTGTAAAGAATTGCCGATGCTGCCTCCATCCCACCGCCGACACTGTTGGACTGAATATTGGCCAGCCGCTCGTAGGCGAATGGGCCAACATAATCGCTGTAGAACCCCAGCACATCTTTCGTGGGCTCCGCAAAATCTTTAAACCCCGCCTCCCGATCCTGCGCGTACACCCATGTCTCGATGGACTTCCCTTCAAAAATATCAACATACTGAACCGCAAAATGCGCCGCACCCAGAACATACAGCCACGGTGCAATCGGAACGGACTGTTTCCAGTGGGTGAGGCGTTTTCCTCCAGGGAGATCCGATTCCTCAATCTTCTTCCCATTGGAGACAACCTGGTAGTGGTTGGGTGCCGTCACCACGAACTCACTCGTGGCCTTGTCGTATGGATGATCAATGGTGGCCAACCAATGCCGCGCTTTGTTGGGCCAGTTGTCGCTGAAGAAGGTGCGGTCACCATACTTATTGCTGCCAATCTTGAGCCCGGACGCTGGTATCCCCTTGTAGGTGATCACAAATTTCACCCGTTGGTTAATTGTTGGTGGTGTTTGGAATTTGATGATGAGTTCATCATTCACGTGCGTGTACGTCAACTCCTTTCCTTCCGACATGACACTGGATACCGTCATGCCTTTCCCACCCCGCGTTTGACTGGCATTGATCAGATCGAGACGCAGGGATTGCACCCTCTCTCCCACAAAACGAACATCCATGGTCAGCTCGCAAACAATCTCATCGGTGGCGTCGGAGAGTTCAATCTTGAAGGCGTAGTTGATCGCGTCGATCTTGGGATTCTTTGGATAAGTGTCTCCCAATGCAGGAGTTGACAGGTTGGCCACAAGAATGGCGCACGATGCAAAAAAACTTTTCAAGGATCTCATCAAATTACTTTTTATCAGATGCTGTGATGGGTGGATGAAACTGTACCAGGCCATTTTCTTTGATCGTGCGCTCCACATCTTCAATTTTAGAAGGCACAAAGGCACTGAGATTTTCCACGCCGTCAGCCGTCACCACTGCCACATCCTCAATGCGGATGTAAAGTTTCTCCTCTGGTATCCAGATCATCGGGTCGATGGTGAATACCATGCCAGGCTGCAACGGCAAGCGATGCACGCGACCGACATCATGCACGGCCATACCGACGGGATGCTGGAAGTGTCCCCGAAAGGCTATTCCCTCCTGAACGGCTTTCAAATGCGCCGGCTTTGCAAATTGTTTTCCAACGAGGTACTGTTTCATATCCGCGGCTGCCTGGTCAAGCACATCATTGGAGGTGACCCCCGGTTTGATGTATTTGAAAAGCGCATCCCGATAGGCTACGATAAAATTGTACAACTCTGTCTGGTCTTTGTTGAACTTGCCGTTTACCGGCCAGATCCGGGTAACATCGCTCGTGTAGTAACGATAGTCGGGTGCGTAGTCCATCAGCACGAGGTCACCGTCATTGAGCATATCGGTCTTGTGAAAATAATGACCCATGAAAGCATTCGTGCCTCCACCTATGATGGAGGCATACCCATCGCCGCGGGCACCGTTTAGATAGAAGACATACTTCGCAGCGGCATCCAGCTGATACTCATACACCCCGGGACTGGTGGAGCGCATGGCTTCCATGATTCCAAGACCCGCAAGCTGCGTGGCCTTTCTAATAAGTTCAATCTCCTTCGGACTCTTGATCAATCGCATAGCATCCAGTGCTGGCGAGAGGTCACGAATTTCAAATTGTGGAAACCGTTCTTTCACCAGTTGTACAAACCTTGCTTCGCGCGATGGTTGTCCGTCCCATGGATCGGATGCCGACCGTGCCTGTCCACCGAGGAGTTCATCGCGGCTGTCGTTGCCTGTCTCCGCAGGACTGAGTGGTGTGTACATCGCCAGTGCGGGAGGACGGATCAGGTCAGCGCCGACAAGGTCAGCCGACAAGTATTCTAAACCACGTACATTGTCTATTCCAGTGAGTTGCTTGATCAAGTCGGAATCTTCAGCGGAAAGTACTTTTCCCTCTCCGCCTTCCCTGCCTTCATCACGATGAGGAAGATAGAGCGTTGACTTGCGGCTTCTGCCATTCAATAACAAATAGGCATGGGCAGACTCCATGCCGCACAAATAGTAAAACTCATTCGACTGCCGGAACACACTGAAGCCGGAAACTCCTTTTGCACCCTGAATGACGGCGATGGCTTTGTCGCCGATGGCATCATAGATTTTGGTCCTGCGCGCGGCAAATTCTTCTGTGGAGAAGTCTGTTTGGTAATAATGTTTCACCTGGGAGAACCCTGTGACTGAAAACATTAGCAACAGCGAGGTCAGGAAACAGGAACTCTTGGAATTCATAATAGGGAGTTTGAATAAAAGTAGTTGAATGGCACAATCTAGTGGAAATGGGTGAGATGCCAAACCACTACCCAGAGTGATATTGAACCTCTTTGAGTCGAAATTCCCAAAGGTCAATCATACTTGCCCTCGATGGGGAAGGGTACTATAATGAAAAAGACAAGCCCATCATGAAATTGAAAAAAGGTGATGTGTTTGTCATTCAACCAGGAACAGGATCACTCATTCCTTAAAGACTCAACAGGATTTTGCAACGCGGCCTTGATCGATTCGGCCCCCACGGTGAGCCATGCGATCAGCAGTGCAATAAAGCCGGAGAGAAATAATACCAACAGACTCACTTCAATATGAAATGCAAAGCTTGAAAGCCATTGATTGAGCAGGTACCATGCCAGGGGCCATGCAAATAAATTGGCGATGATCACCAATTTTAGAAAATCCATGGACAGCAATGTTACCATACCAGAAACCGATGCGCCAAGTACCCGACGTATGCCTATCTCTTTTGATCGTTGCTCGGTCATGTAGGCAGTCAGCCCGAAGAGACCCAGGCAGCCGATCAATATGGCGAGTGCCGAAAAATAACTAACAAATGTTTTCAGACGCTGGTCTGATTCATATTGCCTCGCAAAATCATCGTCAAGGAAAAAATAAGTGAAGACTCCTTTCATTCCAATCGACTTCCACTCGTTTTCAAGTGACCGCATCGCCTCCTGCCAGCTCGCATCCGGTCTGATACGAAGGGTTAAGTAGCTGTAGGCGTCCGGCATGATGTGAATAATTAAAGGCTCCACTTGTTTATGCAGGGAGAAGTAATGAAAATCATTAACCACACCGATCACATTTCCTTCTTTCCCAAGTCCCCAATTCAATTTTTTGCCTACGGCCACCTGGTTATCCTTCCATCCGAATAGTTTTACGGCCGACTCATTGACAATGAATGCGTGGTCTGCGTCGGAAGCATTGTTGTTTGAAAAGTTTCGCCCAGACAACAATTTGATTTGATGCGTCGGGATAAAATCGGCGTCGGCCATGATCGTGGTCACCGAGGTCATCTTGTTTTCATCCCAGCCTTCGGGCACTGTGGCGATAACACTTTGGTTTCTTCCCAAAGGTTCGGAGGACGCGGAAACTCCAAGCACCGAGGCATGCTGCAACAAGCGCTGCTTGATGACTTCAAATTTGTTTGTGCCTTCGCCTCCGCGAATGGATATCACAACCAGCTGCTCTTTCGCAAATCCCAAATCCTGGCTTTGCATAAAGTCAATTTGATTCCTGATAATTAGTGTGCCGGAAATCAGAATGATGGATATCGCAAACTGGAATACCACCAGTCCTTTGCGTAGAACGGCGCCCTGGTTTCCAGAGGCCACTTTCCCTTTGAGCACCTGGATTGGCTTGAACCCGGAAAGAAACAAGGCCGGGTAAATGCCAGCTAATAATCCTACGGTCATCGTTATCAAAACAAACTCCAGCAACATTCCGGGATCGCCAGTTAGATTGAAGTGCAGATTTTTGCCAACAAGCGTGTCAAATGCCGGGATGGACGCTTGCACCAATATTAAAGCCAGCGCGGCCGAGACGATTGAAAGCAACAATGATTCTCCCAGGAATTGCAGAATGAGTTGCCGTCTTAACGCACCCGCTGTCTTGCGGATGCCCACTTCATTCGCCCGTCGTGCGGCCTTGGCCGTTGACAGGTTCATGAAGTTGATCGACGCGATGAGCAAAATAAAAATCGCGATGGATCCGAATGTGTAGACCAGGCCCATGCTTCCATTGGGTTTTATTTCGCCTCTCAAAGAGGAATGCAAATGAATCGAAGCAATTGGCTGGAGAAACAATTCATACCATATCGATTGCCTCCGATCTGCTCCCATGCGTTTATCCAGCATTTCCGGAAAACGGGCTTCAAGGTCCCTGGGACTCGATGATGGCTTCAACAAAAGGTATGTATAAAAATTGTTGTTGAACCAATCGTCTTTCGATTCCTGGTATGGCTTAACGACAGTCGTTCGGCTGTATAGACAATCAAAGTCAAGGTGAGAATGATCAGGGGCATCCCGCAACACACCGGTAACCATCAAACTAATTGTATCCGAAAGGGTCATTTGTTTGCCTAAGGGATTCACATCACCAAAATATTTCCTGGCGGTTGTTGGCGTCAGCACGATGGAGTTGGGTTGTGTGAGGGCCGTTGCTTTGTCTCCTGCTTCGAAGGGAAAATCAAACAGGTCGAAGAAGGTGGAATCGGCAGTAAAGAGTTTTGTGTCCAGGAACGTTTTATCCTGATAGCTCAGTGGCCTGGAAGATCTGCCGATGCGGGCGATCTTCTCCACCTCCGGAAATTCGTCGTGAATGATTCCCGCCATGGGTGGAGAAGTGACCGCTCTCAAACTGGGTCCCGATTCCAAATGAAGATTGGCGGCCAACCGGTAGACCCGGTCGGCATTGGTAAACATCTGGTCATACGACAACTCGTGACGAATAAATATTGAAATGAGAATGAACGATGCCAGGCCGATCGAGAGGCCCACCACATTGATGGCAGAAAAGAGTTTTTGACGGGTGATGACGCGGAGGGCGATCTTGAGATAATGGAGGAACATGGTTTGGACAATTAGGTCTTATGGTCCATCCAATTCCAGGCCAGAAACAATCGTCGAAATTGCCTTTGAATGTTGACTTAACGCATCCACGCTGTAACGAAAGCGGTCAGGTATGTGCGATAGTGAAATTTTCGATTGGTTCATCAGTTCACCAACCCGGTTCCCATTTCCGAACAAACCTGACCGGTCATGGTCGGGGTCCATCCCCATTCCTCTTACAACTTACTCCAATACACATATTTCACTGGCATGCAATTGGCAAGAATGCAATTCAAACTATCTCAATATGAAAAATTCTCTACCCTTTCGCATGGTACTTATCATGTTAATGTTCGCATCTTTCTCATCACTGGGTCAGATCATGCCGCTTACCATTGAACCCTATGGCGGCAACAAGAAGGCAAGGGTAGCCGAACAGATAGGCATTGTACAGATCGAAGTCAGCTACAACCGCCCGGGTGTGAAAGGAAGGGAAGGAAAAATCTGGAACACTCCAGTGGCCCATTACGGTTTCGTTGATCTTGGTCATGGCACTTCTTATGCTGCTCCGTGGCGCGCTGGCGCGAATGAAAATACCACCATCTCCTTTTCTCGTCCTGTAAAAGTTGAAGGCAAGGATTTGCCCGCCGGCAAGTACGGCTTCTTCATTAGCCTGGGAGAGCAAGAGAGCACCTTGATTTTCTCGAAGGTGAATAACTCCTGGGGAAGTTTTTATTACGATGAAACCGAGGATGCCCTCCGCGTCAATGTGAAGAACCAAACATTGGATAACAATGTCGAGTGGCTGAAATACGAATTCATCAACCAGGGCGACAGCACGGCTACTATCGCCATGTCGTGGGAGAAGCGGATGATCCCATTTACTGTTTCTGTAGAGCGGAAGAAATTGCAAATCGAAGCATTCAAGTCTGACCTGCGCACCACGCGCAACTACACGGACTTTGCAGATGCTGCCTACTGGTGCGTGCGCAACAACTATGCTCTCGACCAGGCCCTGGCATGGATTGATCGCGGCATAAACTTCCGGGTTATGGGCGAAAAGAATTTCAGGTCGCTCTTCGCAAAAGCCACTGTGCTAAGCAAAATGAACCGCAACGACGAGGCAAAAAAGGTGATGATGGAAGCACTACCGATGGGAACAGTAACTGATGTTCATGCCTATGGAAAGCAATTGCTCGTACAGCATGATGCCCAGGAAGCCCTGAAAGTATTCAAAACCAACTATGAAAAATATCCGGAGTCCTATTTCACCCACGTGGGTATGGGCAGAGCATATTCCGGACTGGCGGAGTACAAGAAAGCTATTCCCTATATGAAATCTGGACTTGCCAAGGCACCGGACGCCACAGCTAAAGCCAATATTGAAGGGATGATTAAGAAACTGGAAGAGGGCAAGGACATTAATTAATATGACCCTCTAAATTTTAATTTGTCTTCGCGGCCAGGCTGCTCAGTTACTATTCATACTTCAACACCTTCACCGGGTCACTCAATGATGACCTGATCGAATGATAAGCAACAGTAAGAAATGAAATGATCAAACACGCTACGGATGCCAACAGAAGTGTTCCCCAGCCCACTTCAATATGGTAAGCGTATTGGGCAAGCCATGCATTCATCAGGTACCATCCCAGAGGGCAGCCAACAGCAGTGGCAATCAACACCAGTACAGTAAACTCTTTGCCCATCAACGTCACAAGACTTGATACCGATGCGCCAAGGATTTTTCGGACACCCAATTCCTTCCTGCGTCTTTCCGCAGAGAAGGCAGAGAGTCCAAACAAGCCAAGGCATGAAATAAAAACACTGAGAACAGCCATGCCGTTAAAAATCTTCCCTCGTTGCCCTTCCACTCGATACAGGTCTTGCCAGTCCTGATCAAGAAAAGCATACTTGAAGGGGTAACCTGTGCCGAATTCATTCCAGATCTTCGTGGTCGACTGCAGCGCCTGCTCTGCTTCATTCGCTTTGGCCCGGATAATCATGGTTCCAAATCCTACACCGTTGTCAGACTGCGGCAATTTCAAGATGATCGGATCAACAGCATGGTGGAGGGATCCAAAATTGAAATCCTTCACCACGCCCACAATCTTTCCCTTTCTTCCCCACAAGGTGACCTCCTCCCCAACGGGACTCCCCTTCAGATTCATAGCAGATGCCGCCTTTTCATTGATGAGATAGTTCGTCTTTTCATTTGGAATAGTTCTATCAAAAGCTCTTCCTTCCGCCATGCGCATCTTCATCGTCTGGACGAAATCATAGTCAACCTCCAGGATGTTGAAGAGGATCTTGTTGTCTGGGTTTTTGCCTTCCCAGTAAACATCATAATCCGAATTGTCAATTTCGATTGGCAGCTGTCCCGATGAGGTTACTGCATCTATTCCAGGTTCCGCCAGCAGCCGGTTGCGCACCACCTCCCACTTCGATGGTATGTCACCCTGCATCCATGCATAGAACAGGTTGTCACGGGAATACCCGGTATCCTTCTTTTCCATAAAGGTCATTTGCCTGAACACGATGGTGGTGCTGATGATGAGTATGATGGATAGTGAAAACTGAATCACCACGAGCGACCTCCGCAGCAACATCGCCGTGGTACCACTTTGCAGTTGACCTTTCAACACAGCGGAGGGCTTGTAACGGGAAATGAATAGGGCGGGGTAGCCTCCTGAAAAAATTACGGTGAGAAACAACACAACGGCAAAAACCACGAAGAACTCCTTATTTAGTAAAGACAATTCAAGCTGCTTACCCGTGAAGTCATTCAACGCAGGCAGTAAGAGCATAACCCATCCTATGGCCACACCACCAGAGAGAATGACCGTAAGGAACGATTCGCCCATAAACTGTGCAAATAATTGTCCGGGATAGGCACCTATGACTTTCCTAAGCCCCACCTCTTTGGCTCGCCTGGCAGACTGCGCCGTAGCGAGGTTGATATAATTGATGCATGCGATAAATAGAACTGCCGCCGCGATGAGCGAGAAAGTATGCACATAATCGATTCTTCCTCCAGCCTGCTGTCCGTTTTCAAAATCACCATACAGATAAGCATCACCAAATGGTTGAACAAACAGTTCTACATTTGATTTTTCCATGTGATGGGAAATTTCAGGCCGGAGCTTTGCGTCAAAGGCAAGTGGGTCTGACTGAGGATGCAGTAAAATGTACGTGCGGATGCTATTGTTGAACCACAGGTCCAGCCATTGCTTGTTCTCATCATAAAAGAATTCAAATGGAAGGAGGTAGTCAAACCGCAAGGATGAGTTGGCAGGTATAGACTCTAATACTCCCGAGACAGTAAATGAGGATTGGTGATTCAACTGGATCACTTTACCCAATGGATCTTCCTGGCCAAAAAAAGTTTCTGCCATCGGCTGACTGATCACGATGGAATTCTTGTTCTTTAGTGCAGTGCGGATATCTCCTTTTTTAAGGTCAAATGAAAAAATCTGAAGAAAATCCTGATCAGCATATCTTCCGTCCTGATAAAAGGACTTGTCATCCGCGCTGAACAGCTGATTCATTTGCCAGGTGAGACGAGATGCTCTCTCCACTTCAGGGTATCGGTCCTTGACAAACGGTGCAAGGGTGCCCGGTGTGGTATTGAAAGTGAAAATCCGGCCGTCAGAATATGTCTGATTTTCCATCACCCGGTACATTCGGTCAATCCGTGAGTGGAAATGGTCAACCTTCATTTCGTCGTTGGCCCAGAGAAAAATAACCAGGGCACTGCCTATGCCGAGTGCAAGCCCGGTAATTGTTACGATGGAGAATACTTTGTTTCGCAGCATACTCCTTCGGGCCATGCGGTTATGGTGAAGGAACATTTGGAAAGGATTGTCAAGTCGAATGCCAGGTATCGATTTAACAAATTCAGGCCTCAAGTACTTAATCACCCTCCACAGCAGTCTTAATTTTGCCATTCGGACTGACTGAAGAGATTCCTGCTGATAAAGTTCAGTTAGGTCTCCCTCCACCTCTTCCACGCTACCTTCTTTGCAAAACCAGCGCAGAAATCTTATGATATAACGAGGAGGGGTTTTCATCAGCCAAATGAAATTTTAGGAATCTGTTGATAAATTCCTGTTCGAAGGGTATACTGTTGATCGAGTGTCTTTTTTCCCAAGGCAGTGAGCACATAGTACTTCTTTCTTCTCCCACCCCGTTCACCTGTTATTCCGCCAAATCTTGACTTTACAAAACCTTTGTTTTCGATTCTCTTCAAGGCCACATGAACCGCGCTGATGTTGATGTTCTTTTTTAGTTTCAATTTGAGACCCTCCATGATGGCCACCCCATAGGCTTCGTCATGAAGCGCCGCTACCATGAGAAGTACCAGTTCCTCAAATTCACCCAGTAAGTTTAGTTTCATAGTGTTTCTTCCATTCCAAACATAAAACTAATTATTAGTTTCATTTTTGTTAAGTAAATAGCAATCTTTTCTCAACTCTGGGGAGGAGTTCAATTTGGAAACGCGGCAAACCAGTTTGCTTCCTACATCAGAGCACTACCAAGCAACAATGCTCCCAACACCGATCCAAGCAGCATGGTGGCCACAATCAATACCACAAAAATGATCACGAGGTAAACCACCTTTTGATCTTCTGGGGTTTTCTTCATAGGACCAACACCGAGGTACATCAGGTAAATGGCATAAATTCCGCCCACGAGCGATGCCAACGCGCCGATAACAGGAACAATAGTCAGTATTCCTGCAACCCAACTCGCGGTGGACGCATAGGCCACCAGTTGTGCTGACTTGTTGAGATCTTTTTCTGACTTGAATTTATCAGCAAGAAAATCCACAACGTAGGTTACAATAACAAAGGAGAGAATGGCACTGGCATAAGCAATGATGGCGGTGGTGATGGCAAAGGTCGTTCCCACCATACTGTTTAGTACAAGCAGGTTAAGCAAAGATGCGGCTGCGGGTATCGCTGCCAGCGGGACCACATAGGACTTTAATAAGGAAGAAAGCGAATCAGTTTCGCTGGCAATGACAGGCCATTCCGTCTTTGGAGTAAGAAGAATATTTTTGGCTCTTTCAACAAGGTTCATGGGTTTGGGGGTTAAGTTCGTTAGGTAGTTGAAATTTGGTTATTCCGGCAATGGGCATGCTGGTTTGTGATTTCCGGTGTTTCCAGGTAGGTGGCCAGGGAAAATGCACACGTTACAAATATGACCAGAAGGATTGGAAGCAGTGGCTTTTTCATAAGGATAACAAGGAATGGCGATTTGTTTCGACCAAATAAATGTAACAATCAATCTGTAGAGAGTCAATGATCCGGAACATTGGATTTGACGGAAGGAATATTTATTATATTCACAACCTGCGTCCTCCTCTTTACATTATCATGAGCAACATTGTTGAACGAATCAAAGCATACAATGCCCGGCGCATCCCGGAGGTGTTGCCGCTCAAATACGCTGCCCTGCGTGAGGGACCATTCCGTTTCTATCGGGGCACCACGCATCTATTTTATGAGGACCTGGCAAAAGAAAGATCTTTTCACGATGGACCGAAGACCTGGATTTGCGGCGACCTGCATCTGGAAAATTACGGAACCTATAAGGGCGACAACCGCCTCATTTATTTCGACATCAATGATTTTGACGAATGTGTCCTTACCCCTGTGCCCATGGAGATCCTGCGGGTCGTTACGAGCATCTACGTAGCAGGTGATGACTTGAAGATGGAACCGGCAAGAAGTGCGTCGCTCGCTGCCAGGTTCCTGAACAAATATTTCTCCGTTATTCTGGCCGGAAAGCCTCACTCCTTCCAACGCGAAACCGCCGACGGAGTGATCCTGGATCTTATTGAATCTGTCGGCAAACGAAAAGACAAAGAAGTAATTACCAAACGAACGGAGTCACACAAGGGGATGATGCAACTCTCCATTATTCCAGGCAAAACCATTGTCACACCGGCGGAAGACGCGGCAAGAATTAAAGATGCATTCCTCTCGTGGAAAGAAGCCTTGAACCATGGGTACAAATTAATCGACATTGCCAGCCGCATCATGGGCACAGGGAGCCTCGGACTGGAACGGTATATTCTACTTTGCTTTAGTGAGGCCGATGACAAACCCCTGCTCCTGGATATGAAAGAGGCATCACCATCCTGCCTGTTGAAATACTTCAATTTCAGTCAACCGGCTTGGAGCAATGAGGCAACGCGTGTGATCAGGATCCAGTCTCTCCTGCAAGACACTCCTCCTGCACTCCTTCATGATTTTAAGATCGGTAGCAAGAGCTATGTCGTCAAGGAACTTCAACCCTCCCAGGATAAGCTCGACCTGAAGGTTGTGTCTCAGAAAACACATAAATTCGAAAGCATCATCGAATCCATGGCAGACATCACCGCTTCTGCCCACCTGAGAGCCACGGGTCGATATTCGGCGGAGACGGGGGATGCACTCATTGAGGCAGTGGGTAAACTCAATCAAAAAGAATTGCTGGAATATGCGGAGAGGTATTCAAGGCAGGTGGCGGATGACTACAACGAGTATGTCAAGGAGACAGAGCACCTTAATAGGAACTAAAAAATTAAGAATTAAGAAATTAAGCGAGGTGCGGTTGGCAATTCGTAATTTTTACCTCTTAATTATTCATTGATTACAAACATTCCACTTCTATGACCCACCAGCGCCTCAAAGAATTTGCTCATGGCAAGAAATTCTGCAACATTGTCAACTATGCCATACTCTCTTTTGCCTTCATTGTGGGGCTTGAAACTATAATCAAAAATCCTCAATGGCAATCCATCTTCAGGGTAGTTGATTACCTCTTCCTTGCTTTCTTCACCCTTGAAATCATTGTCCGCATACTGGCCGAAGACCATCCAGGAATGTATTTTGTACTCTTTTATAGAAAGAAAGAAACAAAAGATGGTATCACCCGCACCACCCTTGAGCTCACCGAACATGGGTTTTGGAATTACTTTGACTTCCTGCTGATCCTCCTGAGTTTCGTGGGAATCTTTGCCCAGGCATTTCTTCACCCGTCCTTCATTCAAATCGGACGGCTCTTCAGAATCTTCCGGATTATCCGCCTTCTGGAAATCAGCGACCACCTTAAGGAAGTGGAACGCAGAATCATGAGCATCATGCCGACGGTGTTTTCATTTGCCGTGCTTCTGCTGATCCTCAATTACATATACGCGGTCCTGGGGATGTTTATGTTTGACGAGAAGATCTTCGCCACCTGCGACTTCAGCAGCATCATCAATTCTTTCGTTACCCTCTTCCAGGTGATGACCCTTGACAACTGGTCGGACGTGATGCACGACATCACGACCAATTCACCCAATTATCCACCTTTTATTATTCAGACTTACTTTGTGAGCTTTGTCGTCTTTACTTCCATCATCGCCTTCAACGTCTTCATTGCGGTGATGACCTCCCAGGTGGCCGATAAAGTGGAAACAGATCTTGAACATAAAGTGGAAGCAAGCCAGGCGACGGATGAAACCATCCACGTACAACTGCGGACGGACATGAAAGATATTGTCCATGAACTCCAACTCGTGCGCGCCGAACTCAATGAACTTAAACAAAAGTCGAAGTAATGAAAGCAATTCTCTGCAAGTCCTACGGTCTGCCGAATACACTTGAGTTCGGAGAAATAACCACACCACCGCTGCAGCCGGGAGAGGTGCTCATTAGTATCCGTGCGTGTGGTGTTAATTTTCCTGACGTTCTCATTATTCAAAATAAATACCAGATCAAACCTGAACTCCCCTTTGCTCCGGGTGGTGAAGTGTCGGGCATCATCCTGGCGACGGGCGAAAAGGTGAAGCATGTGAAGATCGGAGATCGTGTCATTGCCCTCTGCGGGTTCGGTGGGTTCGCTGAAGAAGTGGTGGTGAGCGCCAAGCGGGTATTCCCGATTCCCGAAGGCATGGATTTTATCAATGCAGCCTGTTCATTGTACACCTATGGAACATCTTATCATGCACTCAAAGACCGGGCAAACCTCCTGAAAGGAGAAACGCTGCTCGTTTTGGGCGCCGCCGGGGGTGTCGGTCTTGCCGCAGTCGAATTGGGAAAAGTCATGGGCGCCAAAGTCATCGCCGCGGCATCTTCAACTGAAAAGCTTGCCATCTGCCAGGAGAAAGGCGCCGACTTCATCATTAACTATTCGAAAGAGGACTTGAGAGCAAGGATCAAAGAACTCACCAATGACCAGGGAGTTGACGTCGTGTACGATCCGATTGGAGGCACGATGGCAGAGGTCGCGTTGCGCTCCATGGCATGGAAAGGACGTTATCTGGTGGTGGGCTTTGCGGCAGGCAACATTCCGCAATTTCCTGCAAATCTTCCCCTATTGAAAGGATGCTCTATCGTCGGTGTATTTTGGGGAAGTTTTGCTGAACGAGAACCACAGCAAAGTCTTCAGAATTTCGGTGAACTGTTGGGGTATATCAAGAGCGGCATGATCAAACAGCATATCCATAAAATCTATTCCCTTGAGCATTCACCAAGAGCCCTGGAAGAATTGATGGACCGGAAAGTAATAGGCAAGGCAGTAGTGAAGGTGGGAGACTGGAAGGAAGCTCCATTCGTCGGGAAATCCACAGTGACCAAATCACATGTAACACCGGAGGCAGGGAAAAAGCCGATGGTACTTCAAAAGGCTAACATAAAGGCACATGTTGGGCAATCCCTGGGTGTAAGCGATTGGCTCATCGTCACCCAGGAGATGATCAATGACTTTGCTACGGCCACACATGATTACCAATGGATCCATGTGGATGTTGAAAAGGCCAAACAACTCATGCCGGACGGAAAGACGATCGCCCATGGCTACTTAACGCTGTCGCTGGCAGCTAAATTTTTCTATGAACTGGTGATTATTGAAGGCGTCACGAGCTCCATCAACTATGGCCTCAATAAGGCCAGGTTCCCTGTGGCCGTGAAATCAGGAAGCAGAATTCGTATGCACGGAAGCATTCTGAAAGTGGAAGACATGCCAAATTATGGCCTTAAACTTTTCCTGGAATGCAAGATTGAACTGGAAGGAGATGATAAGCCGGCCTGCATCGCCGAATTGATCACCGCCATTTTCTAAATTGTCCCCAAAATATTTGAACCATGAGACTAAACAATAAAGTGGCGATCGTTACTGGTGGTGCCAGTGGCATCGGATTGGCTACCGTACAGACCTTTGTCCGTGAAGGTGCAAAAGTTGCCATCTGGGACCTCTCTGACACAGGGGCAGCGGTGGCAGACCATCTAAAAAAAGAAGGCCATGACGTAATCTTTTCAAAGGTATCCGTGGCAAACAAGGACCAGGTTGAAAAAGAAACACTTGCGGTCCGGAAGCACTTTGGTCGCATAGACATCCTTATTAATAATGCCGGCATCACCAAGGACCGTACCCTTCTAAAAATGTCGAAGGAAGAATGGGATGATGTGATCTCTGTAAACCTTACTGGCGTATTCAATTGTACACAGGCTGTTGCCCCCATTATGAAAGAACAAAACTATGGGCGAATAGTATCGGCCTCATCCAATGTTGCAATCCGGGGAAATTATGGACAGACCAATTATGTTGCTACAAAATCAGCCATCATAGGATTGGTAAAGGTTTGGGCGTTGGAGCTGGGTCGATTTGGCATCACAGCGAATTGCATCGCACCGGGATTCATCAAAACCGCCATGACCGATGCGATCCCCGAAGAGGTGAGAAAGCAATCACTAACTTATATTCCTGCCGGCCGTTGGGGGGAACCCCAGGACATCGCAAACGGTTATCTTTACCTTGCATCCGATGAAGCGTCATTTGTAAATGGAATTTGCCTCACGATTGACGGCGGTGCCGCGAGGTGAGTCGTACGAATTAGAAATTAAGAATTAAGAATTCAGCATCCAGAATATGTCCGCCTACACCAGCATGGCTCACTTGAAATTCCTTTTACAGGAGGTTCACAAGGTCAACGATTTATTTGCGTTTGAAAAATTCTCGCACCTCAACTGGGAGCAGGCCTGGATGATGGTGGAGTCGGCGAAAATGCTGGCAGATCGCGATATGGCCCCTTACTTTAAAGCCATGGATGAGGCACCCGCTAAATATGACGGCAAAGGTGGAGTGACTACGCATCCTCAATTGAAAAGGATCATACAACAAGCTGCGGAGCAGGGCTGGATCGGTGGCGCCGCAAAGTTTGAGCATGGTGGTCTCCAACTTCCCATGATGATTTACAATGCTGGTCAGCATATTTTTCAGGCTGCCAACAACGGATGCCAGGGGTACTTCAGCCTGTCGGCTGGAGCCGCGGCATTGATTACAAGCTTCGGGAGCGATCAGCAAATCAAAGCCTTCGTGCCCAACATTTATGAAGGACGGTGGCAAGCAACTATGGCCCTCACGGAACCACAGGCAGGCAGTTCACTCACCGACATCACCACCAGCGCATCTCCGGCAAATGATGGGATTTATAAAATCAAGGGACAAAAAATATTTATTTCAGGAGGACAGCATGATGCATGTGATAACTTTATTCACCTCACCCTCGCCCGCATAGACGGTGCGCCTCCGGGTGTAAAAGGCATATCCTTGTTCATCATTCCAAAGTTCTGGCCCGAAAAGGATGGAACCCTCACTCCCAATGATGCGGTGTGTGCAGGTGATTTTCAAAAAATGGGACAACGCGGATACTCCACAACGCACCTTGCCTTTGGCGATCATGAAGGTTGCCGTGGATGGCTCCTGGGAGAACCACACAAAGGGCTTTCATATATGTTCCAGATGATGAATGAAGCGCGGATCGGCGTGGGGCAAACGGCTGCATCAGTGGCGATGGCTGCCTATCAGGCTTCACTTCAATACGCACAAGAACGTCCGCAGGGAAGGCTGGCCAGCGAGAAAGATCCGTTGAAGGCTCCCACGCTTATCATTAACCATCCTGATGTGCAACGCATGCTGTTGACACAAAAAGCAATCACGGAGGGCGCATTGTCACTCGCGATGGAGTGCAATCGACTTTATGACCTTGCCCATTGCACTTCTGGCGACGAACAGCATCGCTCCTGGCTGTTGCTCGAAATATTAACGCCCATCGTAAAGACCTATTCTTCCGAACAGGGAAGTCGTTCCGCTTCTTTGGCTGTGCAGACTCTCGGTGGTTATGGCTTTACTACAGATTTTCCAGTTCAGCAACATTATCGAGACCTTAAGATCATGTCGATCTATGAAGGCACCACAGGTATTCAATCCCTGGATTTGCTCGGCAGAAAAGTAACGATGGAAAAGGGAAAAGCCCTCCAGGAACTTCTTACTGAAATAGGTCAGGCTACCCATCAGGCGGGTACCTATGAGCCATTAAAACGCTATTCGAAAAATTTGCAGAGGGAAGCTGATCGGATTAACGAGGTGGTCGCACACCTGGGTAAGTTCGCTGCGGCTGGTGAAATCGACCGTTACCTTTCCGATGCGTCCGTGTTTATGGAACAACTTAGCTATGTGGTCATTGGCTGGCAGTGGCTCAAGCAGGCTACCCTTGCCTACACACAACTGCAGTCTGCCCGGTTCACTGATCAATCCAGGGAATTCTATGAGGGAAAAGTGCATACGATGAAGTTCTTCTTCAGGTATGAGTTGCCTCATGCCGAGGCTTGCGCCAAGACTCTATTGGATCCTGAATTCCTTACCAATCTCAAGACATCCAAGGCTCTCATCTAGTGTCAAGTCATTTGCATTTGACGGACATTTTGTCTTAGTAATTGCAAAGAAGAGCTCATTTCAAGCCATTCTGTCTTGTTTATTGCACTGATTTGTTCGCGGCATATATTTTCCTGTAGGGTCATCAGTTCATTAAACCTGATTGTTCAACCATAAAATTTAACCACTATGAGTCTAATCCGATACAATGCGAATGACTTCGTACCGACCTCATTCAGCAGCCTGATTGACACTTTGTTCAACGAATCATTAACCCGTTCCGGCGGAAGTGCCTTCGTCCCAAAAGTAGATGTCATTGAAAATGAAAATGCATACGAACTGCATATTGCGGCTCCCGGCTTGAGCAAGGAAGACTTCAATATTGAATTGAAGGACAACTATCTCACCGTAAGTGGTGAACGCAAGTTCACAAACGAGAAAAAGGAAAAAAACTATCGGTCAATTGAAACTCAATACGGTTCATTCAGCCGCTCCTTTGCGCTGCCTGAAAACGTAGACGGTTCGAAAATAAATGCGAAATACAACAATGGCATACTGGAATTGATCGTTCCTAAAGATGAAAAGAAAGCATTGAAGACGACCATTAAGGTTAATTAGGTTTTTTGGTGTGTGGGGTTAGGTAAGGGCGTTCCGGAAACGGGCGCCCTTTATTTTGAATCTTTTCCCATCACCTCCACGTTACCGGGGTATCAGGAATAACCTTACCTTCGGAATCAATATAGCTATGAGACGTGTCCTTTTCCTTGGCGTAGTAATCCTTTCAGCCTTTATCGGGGCGGTGACTGGCGTAGTGCTCACCCTGCGCTACATAGAGAACTCATCAAGGTATCCTTCCATCGAAAAACAGCAGAACCTTACCCTGGCCCGAATGGGAATGGATTCTGCCCGGAGAAATTCCGTCAACCCGGATTTTGAATATGCCTCAAAGCTAAGCACCCCGGTAGTAGTCCATATTAAGATTGGGTATGGTTCCGGCGACTTCAGCATGAATCCTTTGGATCTCTATTATCGACATCAGCTCAGGTCCTCCGGATCGGGGGTGATTATTTCAGATGATGGCTATATCGTTACCAATTTCCACGTGATTGAAGATGCCACCAACATTGAGGTGACCATGAGCGACAATCAGCATTTCTATGCGAAAATTATTGGTCGCGATCCCAGCACAGACCTCGCACTTTTGAAAATCAAGACCAAAAACCTACCGTTCATGGCCTACGGAAATTCAGACCTGGTGGTGCCCGGACAATGGGTACTCGCCGTGGGAAATCCATTCGATCTCAATTCCACCGTTACGGCAGGCATTGTCAGTGCCAAGGCCCGGAACATTGGCATCTTGCGCGACCGCAACAACAACCTTGAAGTGGAATCATTTATTCAGACCGATGCGGCAGTCAATCCGGGCAACAGCGGCGGAGCCCTGGTCAATCTCAAAGGGGAATTAATCGGAATCAATTCAGCCATAGCTACTGCCACCGGCAGTTATTCGGGGTATTCTTTTGCCATCCCGGTTAATCTCGTCAAGAAGATCATGGACGACCTCCTGGAATTTGGTCAGGTGCAGCGCGGACTTCTCGGTGTGATCATCAGGGACGTAAGTGCCGACATGGCGGAAGAGAAAGGACTTGATGTTGTGCGCGGTGTGTACATCGATCGCGTCAACGAAGGAAGTGCTGCAGGAGAGGCCGGTCTCGAGCCTGGTGATGTCATCACTGCCGTGGATGGCTTTAAGGTGGGCAGCAACTCCGAACTTCAGGAGCGCGTGGCCCGACATCGTCCCGGCCATTCGGTAAGTGTTACCTACCGGAGGAACGGGATTGAAACAACCATTAAGGCTGTTCTGAAAAACATTGAAGGCCGTGAGGCCATCACCCGCAAGTAGGTAAATTATAAGGTTGCAGGTGGAACGCTTGAGGATATCTCTTACTCAGAGCTCACCCGCCGCAACATGGATGGCGGCGTGTTGGTAAAATCCCTGGAGGAAGGAAAATGGAAGAAAGCGGGCATGCGGGAAGATTTCATTATCAGTTTCGTGGATAAAGTGGCCATAGACAATGTCGCTGACCTCAACCGGGTTCTCGAGTACAAATCGGGGGGAATACTTGTTGAAGGGGTTTATCGGAATGGCGAGAAAGGTGTCTATGGCATCGAATGGTAGCACCATTCTTGCGGTCCTAAAAATTTTACTGTCCTTGGCGCTGCGCGGAATTACTCAGTAGATTTGCAGGTCAATAACCACTATGGACAAGATTAACATTGCCTCTGTATTGAAAGACCTTGGCATCAAGGCATCAAACCCCGGAGTGTCGACAGGCACCCGGTGGATTAACTCAAAGGGACCTCTTCTCTCCTCTTACTCCCCGGTCGATGGACAATTTATCGGCACGGTGCAGGGAGCTGATGAAAAATCATTCAAAAAAGTAGTCGAGGTTGCCCAGCAGGCTTTCCTGCAGTGGAGACAAGTGCCAGCCCCTAAACGGGGTGAAGTGGTGAGGCAAATAGGTGAAGCATTGCGGAAGTCAAAAGATTCTCTGGGAATGCTGGTTTCTTATGAGATGGGCAAATCTTATCAGGAGGGACTTGGTGAAGTACAGGAGATGATTGACATATGCGATTTTGCTGTCGGACTATCGAGGCAACTTCATGGACTAACGATGCATTCGGAGCGGCCCCTGCACCGTATGTATGAACAATACCATCCGCTGGGGATCGTTGGTGTAATCTCTGCATTTAATTTTCCCGTGGCGGTATGGTCATG
>JANYHW010000125.1 GCA_025358885.1 Cytophagales bacterium
CCCTAAGGAAATTGGATGCAGCAAAGAGTTTCTAGCCTGGCTGACTGATCCCGTGAAAAACGGAGGTGGAGCATTAACCGATTTCGGCTGCTATGGCGCAAACTTGATGACCTGGCTCATGGACGGGAAGTCGCCGATTGCTGTTACAGCAATCACCCGTCATATCAAACCCGAAATCTATCCAAGGGTTGATGATGAGGCGACCATACTTCTTGAGTATGCGAATGCGACTGGTATTATTGAAGCTTCATGGAACTGGCCGTTCGGAATCAAGGACCTTGAAGTATTCGGACTGACTGGCTACCTGCATGCACTCAATGGCAATACACTTCTAGAGCGGAAGAAGGATACCTATGAAAACGTAGTTGTCAAGCCACCCGTCTTTCAAAATGATATTCAATACCTGACCGCTGTACTGAAGGGCGACGTGAAGCAGGGAAATGATCTTTCATCACTGGAGAATAACCTTATTGTGGTCAGAATTCTTGAAGCAGCCTCGCGATCTGCCCGTGAGGGGAGGCGAATTGAGTTGTAATTTGGCTTGGCTGAAGGCTGGTGGAGCTGATTGGTCCATACCGCTCATCTATTGTTATTCCAGATATTGACAAAAAGCGCAACCTGAATAGCTGTTTTGCAGTAATACCATTTTGTAGACTCCAGCACCATGCTTAGAAACTTCTTCAAAACTGCCGGACGGAATATCCTGAAGCATAAAGCATACGCCATAATTAATTTTGCCGGGTTGACTGCCGGCCTTGGGCTTGCCCTATTGATCATCACCTATGTGAGAAGTGAGCTAAGCTTTGATAGATTTCATGAACGGGCCGACAGGCTGTACAGGATTGCCTATGGCGCACCCAACGGCATGAACCTGGCGTCGAGCCCTCCGCCCATTGCGCCCCTCATGTCCGATTTTTTTCCTGAGGTGGAACAGGCTGCAAGAGTTTACAACCGCAACATGAGTATCTCGCATCCCGAAGGTCAGGAAGGAGAGTCGTTTGAAGAAACGGGAGTGCTGTTCGCTGACTCTGCCCTCATGAAGATGTTTACTTTCACTTTTGTATCTGGCAATCCCGAAAGGGCATTGATAGATCCCTTCACCCTTTTGATCACGGATGAGATGGCCAAAAAATACTTTGGTGATAAGAATCCGTTGGGGGAGTCATTGATCTTCGGCGGAAAGCATTCTTTTAGAATAACTAGTGTTGTAAAAGACTTCCCTGAAAACTCACACGTCCGGTTTCATATGCTGGTGCCTTATGACAACATGTTTGATCTTGAAAACGATGAGGCAGCACAACGGATGCGCAACAACCTGGCAACCAATTTTGTCATCAGTCATTCCTTTACCTATGTGTTACTCAAGCCGGGAGCCAATCCTTCGGGTGTTGATAATAATATGGCAGCGTTTCTGAAAAAGCATTGTCCGCCGAACAGGATGGTAGGTCAGGTTTTTACGCTGTTTCCTGTAAATGACATTCACCTGAAGTCCACGATGCTGGCAGAGCCTTCTCCGACCAACTCAATGACCAATATTTTCATCTTCATTGCCATTGGAATACTTACACTCCTGATTGCCTGCATTAATTACGTCAACCTGTCGACGGCACAATCCTTTACGAGGATAAAGGAAATTGGTATCCGCAAGATTCTTGGTTCTGGCAGAAGTCAGTTGATAACTCAATTTCTGGCAGAGAGCTTCCTTTTTTGCGGGGTGGCTTTTGTGCTGTCCTATGGGATGTTCTATTCCACCTTGCCTCTGTTGAATCAATTCACCAACAAACAGATGATCTTCACTGAGGCCGTTGACGCGCAGCTGCTCATTGCATCCGTCGTGTTGTTATTCGTGATCACGGTGCTGGCAGGTGGGTATCCCGCTTATTTTGTTTCAAAGTTTGATTCGGTGGCGTCCATCAAGGGAAATGGTGGCAACCTCGAAGGCGGACAGCTGCTGCGGAAGTCGCTCGTTGTGTTCCAGCTGATGGTGGCCTGCATGCTGCTATCGGGTTCATTGATGCTGATCAAGCAATTAAATTTCCTTAGCGATCAGCCGCTTGGATTTCAGAAGGATCATATCATCAACATTCCCCTCACCAGTCAAAACCTCAATGCGATATTTAGTCGCGCAGACAGCACCTATCGTTCAAGAATCCAAACATTTCGTGATCGGGTGGAGGCTCAATCTGGCGTACAGTCCACGGCAGCCTCGTCAGGGATTCCGGGGTTGGGCACAGTGTACCGCGGCACAATTCCGGAAGGATTCAGCCAGGATGACAACATGTTTATCGCAGACCTGGCGGTAGATTATGACTTTATCAGCGCCTACCGATTGGAAATCAAGGCAGGCCGCTCGTTCAGCAGAGATTTTGGTACAGACGAGACAGAGGCCTTTATCGTAAATGAAACGGCGGTAAAAGAGTTTAAATGGGGATCACCCGCGGAAGCCTTGGGTAAGACAATCAACCGGGAAGGAAAGAAGGGAAAAGTGATTGGCGTCGTGAATGATTTCAACATGGCGACCCTGACGACCCCGATGGGCTCACTGGTGATGGAGATTGATCCAAACCAATGGAACACCATCAACGTGAGGTTTACCAACGCCAATGTCACCACCACCATTGAAAAAGTAAAAGAGGAGTGGAATACCTTATTTCCCGAGAAGTCATTTGAGTTTACCTTCCTGGATGCAACGTTGGATCAGCAATACTCTAATTTTCAGAATTTCGGCAAGATCATTCAAAGTTTTACGGTCATCGCCATTCTGATATCCTGCCTCGGCGTCTATGGTCTTGTGTTGTTTGTGGTGCAAAGGAAAGTGAAGGAGATTGGAGTGCGCAAGGTACTCGGCGCCAGCATTGGAGGGATATTGCGGCTCATTTACAGTGAGTTCTTATGGTTATTGCTATTGGGTTTCATGTTGGCGGTGCCTGTATCTTTCTATTTCATTAAGAAGTGGCTTGAGAATTTCACATTTCACACTTCCATTGACCTGCTTACCTACACGATCAGTTTTGCAATCGTGCTAATCGTTGTTACCGCCACCATCAGCTACCATGCCTTGAAAGCTTCTGTGGCGAATCCCGTACTGTCCCTGAGGAGTGAATAAAATATTACCACCACACATTAAATCTCAACAAGTATGAATTGGAAATTCTGGAAAAAAGAGAGTCAAAACGAAAAGAAGCCGGTGTCATTGCTTCGCGAGTGGTATAATTCGATAGTTTTTGCCGTTGTGGTGGCTACGTTGATCAGGTGGTCGGCCGTCCAGGCTTTTGTTATTCCAACACCCTCCATGGAGAACACCTTGCTCGTGGGCGACTATTTGTTTGTGAGTAAACTCCACTATGGACCACAGACGCCAAGAACACCACTGCAGATCCCGCTCACCTACCAGAAAATATGGGGCACAAATATACCCGCTTACCTTGACTGGATACAACTCCCGGTCTATCGTTTTCCGGGATTTAGTGAGCTGAAGCGAGGCGATGTAGTCGTTTTCAATGTGCCTCCCATAAGTCTTAATGAGGGTATTGACTATCCCGCGGACTTGAAAAATAACTATGTGAAACGGTGTGTTGCGGTTGCAGGCGACCGTCTGCGGATAGAGGACCGGCAAGTGATAGTAAATGGACAACCTCTGCCCGATGCTCCCGAAATGAAATTCAGCTACATGGTTTCTTCTCGTGATGAGATCAACAAAAGAAATTTCATTCATCTTGGAATGGATGGCGACGACTATTACTTCCTTGGACGTACTACTGAGAATCAGGCCATGTATAGAATGTTTCTTACTGAGAAGCAACGTGACGAACTAAAAAAAGAGTCCTATGTACTTTCGGTTGACATGGACACAAATACCTATTCAGCACCTGATGAAAGGATTTTCCCTACAATATATTCCACCACCTGGACGGGTGACAACTATGGAACCCTCGTCATTCCCAAAAAGGGGATGACGGTGGTGATGAATGATACTACCCTGTCCACGTACGGAGAAATCATTCGGCTATATGAGGGAAATAAAGAGGTAGTGGTTGCTGATGGCAGACTGGCTATCGGGGGCAAACCTGTAATGAACTACACATTTAAGCAAGACTACTATTTTATGATGGGCGACAACCGGCACAATTCCCTCGACTCACGCTATTGGGGATTTGTCCCCGAAGACCACATTGTGGGTAAGCCGATATTCATCTGGTTCTCTGTCGACGCCGAAGCGAGTTTGCTGAAAAAAGTACGGTGGGGGAGGTTATTGAATATCATCCGGTAGTAATTCTTTGGAGCATATTAGCCGCCAGGTGGAAATTATCCCGCAGTCTATGCGAGGTAATAGTGTCTTCCTGTTTTGTAATTTCGCTGCAATCAAACTCAAACACCATGAAAAAATTACTACTTCTTTTGACCGGGCTGAACTTAGCTTTAGTCATCAATCACGAGGCATCTGCTCAATCTTTAAAATCCGTACTCGTAGAGCAGCTCAAAACCACCCATAACAAAAAAGATTGGTTTGTACCCATAAACATTGCCCTGGAGGGACTCACTCCTGAACAGGCGATGTGGAAAGACGGTAGCGGTAACCACTCGGTCGGACAACTTGCATACCATCTGATGTTTTGGAACGAAAGGCAACTCGCGACTTTCAAAGGAGAAAAGAACAAGGACTTTAGCGGGAATAATGAAGAGACTTTCAATTCATTTGATAAGAACAGCTGGACGCAAACGGTTGCCAAACTGGACAAGATCATGACCGACCTGGAAAAGATTGTTGAAGGAGCCGACGAAGCAAAACTAAAAGAGTGGGCACCCACGATTGCTAACATCAGTACCCACAATGCCTATCATACCGGCCAGATTATTTTCGTGAGGAAGCTGCATGGTGCGTGGGACCCGGAGAAGGGTGTGAAGTAGAAACTGCCAGTTCTAGTAATCGAACGGCAGGGGCTCAATCCAATTCGTTATCAATTCACTTAATTCTAACGATACCAGATCTGATACTGAATTCGTTTTTGCGTCGAGGAGAGTAAGTAGCCTCGATTTTTTCAGCCGATAATCATGGATTGAACTAAATGGCCATTCGAACAGGTCTTTGGTAAACTGATGTCTTACTGGGTTCTGGTGTATGTACTTCCAGGTGTTTAGAAACTGCGCTGTCGATTTGATGGCCTTTCTTTTGAAGGGGGTAAGAAATAATTTCCCCCGGCGATCGTACATTTTATTGAATGCTTTAGTGTAGGCATTGAAGAAATTGCTGAAATGCTGGATAACCTGCTCCTGAATTACTAGACCTGACATGTTTTTAAAACCTGTCAGGTCTAGTAACGTACTTGCAGCCTTTACTTTAACAAGAAAATGAAAATGATTGGGTAATAGACAGTACGCATACGTGTCTACAACCGGATGTCCATACTTGCCATACTTCTGTAGAAAATAACGGAAGTTTTCATCACAGCGAAATAGATTATCATCCGCATTGCCGTGGTTGTACAAATGATAAATCCTGTTGGGCTCCATGGTTCTATACCATGAAGATTAACAATGTTATGACGTTTATTATGACTAAATCCTACGTAATCTGGAAAACATAAGACTTAGCTATCATGTAATCCGCAACCATCAAGTTATTTCACCTTTAGAATCACCTGGATACTCTCTAGCGCCACTAGAAACTCCTCCACAATATCAAGAGGAACCGGTCCAAATTCCGCTGACAAGGCATCCCTGATCTCCAGTACCGACCGATTGCCATCCACAAAATTCAAGGCTTCGTATTCATATTCATTGCCCCAAAGGCCCTGGTAGTTAAGAAGCCGTATGGTTCGGGCTTTCTCCGAACCATAGTGATCGTAGAAATAGTTGGAACCGAACACGGACAACGGTCCCTTGATGGCCGGATTGCGCTTGTAAACCATAGTAGAAGTCTGTACGATACCCTTCTTCTTGCCAATGGCTTCCTCCAGTTTGGAGTAGAAGGAGTCAGCATCCTTCGTCACTTCGGGTGAAACCGTTGTAAACTTCTTGAATGAACTGAAGACCATGCGCTCATAATCAAAATGACGACTCATCAGATTGGCGGCCTCAGTTGATGAGAGTTGAGGGACTCTCCCTACCATTTGTGAGGTTCTTCCCAGTGATTGTTGTTTGATCACATTCCATAATGGGAGCGTGCTTTTTTCGGTGAGGTTGGCAATAAAATAACCGCTCGCTGCTCCAATAAACCCTGCTCTCTTTAATTTGGTTGGATCAATATTCGCAGGCTGATCAAAATTGGTGTGGATGTACCTGTCTGGCCAGTCGTGCATGTAGATGGCCGGAATCTTGAAAGATCCTTCGGAATAAACATCATGGTCACTCCCCATATGAAATTCTCCCAACACGGCCTGAAGTGGTTCTTTGCCTCCTTCCATGGATATGAACGAATAATTGTATGAGTATCCGCTGGCAAAGGAGTCTGTCTGTTTGTTTACATAGCTGCCAATGGCTTGCCCCACATCGCTTACAAAACTGGGTAGACTTTTTGGTGCGCCGGCCACATGAAATATAGACTTGGTAACAGGTGAGCCTCCTACCATATCCATGTGGATCACTGCTTTGATATGGGTGGCATACTCCGGTCTTTGATTGAGCAAGGCAATAGTGCCCTCGATTTCAGGTGACCAGATGAATCGCATGGTCCTGATAGGTCTTGACAGTTTACCTTCATCCATCAGTTTCTTCAGTGCTCGCGCAATTTCAAGGATAGTCATACTTCCACTTGCATTGTCATTGGCGCCCGGACGTTGGTGATCGAGGTGACACGTGAATGCAATTTCTTCTTCTTTTAATGTCGGATCAGTTCCCCGAATCACTGCCGTGACATAACTGTAGGCACCCGCATGTTGTCCGGCTTTCACTTTTGCATGCAGCATCACTTGCTCACCGTGCAACAGGCGCTGCTGGAATTCTGCTGCCTGCTTCAGGGATACCATAAAGCAGAATGTCTTCGTCGTTGAAAAACTTCCAAGATGTCCCCAACGAATAAGGTTCTGATCCTCTTTCGACCAGGCAGTCTTTTGATTCTGTTGATAGCTGATGATGCCTACGGCCCCGAATTTCTCAATCGCGAGTGGGACAACAGCATCAGGCGACGATGATGTCAATACCAATTTGCCTTTCAGGGTCTTGTTCTCATAGTCTTTTTCTGAAGTGCCTGGACCGATATCTACAAGTTCTGCGGTCGCTTCGCCACTTTCACTGTCTTCGGCCAATGTTATGGGCATGGATTCCCAGTCCGCAAGACGGACCTTTGGCTTCCAGCCACTGCCGGATTTTTCCAGCTCCCATAACTCTGCAAATTCCGCCTCCCATGCCATTCTGGATTTTTGCGTTCCGTACATTTTTTTACCATCGGTTGGAATCTGAAACACTTCAATTTGTTCCAATCCATATTCCCGGAGGCGCGACTCAATGAAATCCACGGCCTTTTTGAATTCTGCAGAACCACGGATTCGGTGAAGGCGGGAGATGTATTCCAGGTTTCGCTTGGCAGATTCACCCGAGAGTTCGGCATTCAGGATGCCAATGACAGAATCCTTAAGGAGGGGCATTTCCTGTGCAGTAGCTATTCCAAAGGGGAAAGCCGTAAGCAAAGTGAGAAGCAGCAGATAAAAGGCAGGTCTCATAACTAATTTTTTTAAGTTAAATGGGCGTTTGGAAATATAGGCATCTTCCGTCCCTTTCAGTTAATTGTGGGTATGACAAATCCTTCGATTCATCATCTGCGGCTGCATCGACATCCCACTTTTTATTTCCCTCAGCCCCATTTTATCCCTACCTTTGTGGCCTTAAAAACAGGATTGAATGAAGGGAATGGAGAACATTCGCAACTTTTGCATAATCGCGCACATTGACCATGGGAAAAGTACATTGGCTGACCGCCTTTTAGAGTTTACGGGCACCCTTACCGACCGCCAAATGCATGCACAGGTGCTGGACAACATGGATTTGGAGCGTGAAAAGGGCATCACTATTAAATCGCACGCGATCCAGATGAGTTATAAGCTGGACGGAAAGGAATATATTCTGAATCTTATTGATACACCTGGTCATGTGGATTTCTCCTACGAGGTCTCCCGTTCGATTGCCGCCTGCGAAGGTGCATTGCTCATCGTCGACGCAGCGCAAGGAATCCAGGCGCAGACGATTTCTAACCTCTACCTCGCTCTTGATCACAACCTGACAATTATCCCTGTCCTTAATAAGATTGACTTGCCCGCTGCCATGCCAGACGAAGTGACTGATCAAATAGTTGAGTTGATTGGATGCGAACGTGACACGGTTCTTAGAGCGAGTGCTAAAGAAGGAATCGGTATCGAAGATATATTGAAGGCTGTCGTTTTCCGAGTCCCTTCGCCCAAAGGCGACCCTAACGCACCACTGCAAGCGATGATTTTTGATTCGGTATTCAATTCCTTTCGGGGAATTGAAGTCTACTATCGGGTGTTCAACGGAACGATCAAGAAAAATGATCGCATTAAGTTTGTCAATGCAGACAAGATTTATGGCGCCGACGAAATCGGTGTGCTGAAGCTGGATAAATTTCCCCGCAATGAAATCAGTGCGGGCAACGTGGGCTACCTGATCTCAGGAATCAAAGTGGCCAAAGAAGTAAAAGTGGGAGATACCATCACCCTGGTAGACAATCCGGGTGAAGCCATCAAAGGATTTGAAGATGTCAAGCCGATGGTCTTCGCGGGTATCTATCCGGTAGATACACACGAATTTGAAGAGTTGCGTGCCTCGATGGAAAAGCTTCACCTAAATGACGCGGCTCTCGTGTGGGAACCAGAAACATCAGCCGCTCTTGGCTTTGGCTTCCGCTGCGGATTCCTGGGGATGCTTCACATGGAGATTGTTCAGGAGCGCCTCGAGCGTGAATTCGATATGACGGTAATCACCACGGTTCCGTCTGTGAAGTTCAAGGCGCTACTTACCAACGGAAAGGTGATTGAAATCAATGCGCCTTCAGAGATGCCGGACCCGACCTTTATGAGCCTCATCGAAGAACCTTATATCATTGCACAGATTATCACCAAGTCGGAATATATCGGTGCCATTATTGGCTTGTGCATGGATAAGAGGGGCATCATCAAGAATCAAAATTATCTCACATCCGACCGGGTTGAACTGAGTTTTGAAATGCCCTTGGCTGAAATTGTGTTTGACTTTTTCGATAAGTTGAAAACCATTTCAAGGGGTTATGCTTCACTCGACTATCACCTCATCGGCTTTCGCGAATCGGATATGGTGAAGCTGGATGTGCAATTGAATGGAGAAAAGGTAGATGCCTTGTCTGCGATTGTTCATCGAGCCAAGGCGTACGATTGGGGAAGGAAATTGTGTGAAAAACTAAAAGAGCTCATTCCACGTCATATGTTCGAAGTAGCTATCCAGGCAACCATCGGACAAAAGATCATCGCCCGCGAGACCGTGAGCGCCATGCGCAAAAACGTGTTGGCCAAATGCTATGGGGGTGATATTTCGCGGAAGAGGAAATTGCTTGAGAAACAAAAGAAAGGTAAGAAGCGCATGCGGCAGGTTGGCTCAGTAGAGATACCACAGGAAGCCTTTATGGCAGTTTTGAAACTTGATTGATCAGACCCTTTTACAATGGCAGAAACTGCTACCCATAGTTACACGATTATCGACGGCCGTAAAGTGGCCAATGAGATAAAAGGCGAGATCGCTCAAAAAGTGATCGAACGCAAACAGGCTGGGAAGAAGATTCCACACCTGGCTTTTATTCTGGTGGGCGACGATGGGGCAAGCCAGACGTATGTTGATCACAAGGTGAAGGCGTGTAAAGAAGCGGGCTTTTATTATACGATGATGCGCTTCGCCGACACGATATCTGAGGAAAAGCTAAGCAAGCACATCGTTCATGTCAACAATGATGATGACGTCGATGGTTTCATCGTACAACTTCCCCTGCCTGTGCATATTTCCGTAGAGCGCATTACAGATAAGATCCGTCCTGATAAAGATGTTGACGGCTTTACCAACCGGAATTTCGGAAGCATCATTTCGAAAGTTCCCTTACTGATGCCCGCCACTCCTTGGGGGGTGATAGAATTGCTGAGACGGTATGAAATCAAGACCGAGGGAAAACATTGCGTTGTGGTGGGTGCAAGCCGTATCGCAGGCGCGCCTTTGAGTATGATGCTCGTGGAGCAAGGTCATGCCACCGTCACCATTTGTCACAAGTACACAGAGAATTTACCCCAATACACCCGCAGTGCCGATATTTTGTTTGTCGCTGTGGGTAAGCCGGGCCTCGTAACTGCGGATATGGTAAAAGAAGGTGCCGTGGTTATAGATATTGGCACCACCAAGGTGGACGATCCCTCCAAGCCCAATGGGTTTAGTATAAAAGGTGACGTTGAT
>JANYHW010000193.1 GCA_025358885.1 Cytophagales bacterium
ACGAGGCCGGCGGCAAGGTTGTCTTTTTGGTTGTTCAGGAGAGCGGGAAGGTTGGCAATGGTGTATTTGTTGAGTGGCGCTTGTCCATCGGTATTGGAAGAAGCAAAAAGCGAATCTTCTTGAACGGTTTTGAATTCTGTGCTGAGTTTTGTCATTTCCTCTTTTGTCACCAGAGAATCCTCAGGAGATGCAGCAACAGCAAAAGCTACATAACTGATGCTGCGGGTATTTTGCACTTTGTACTTCTCCTTGTTTTTATTGTAGTGTGCCATCAGATCGATATCGCTGGCTTTCACCGCGCTATCGCTTACGGCATAGAACGGCACATAGAGATACTTTACTTCAGCCACGTCATTCTGGTTGTGGTAATCCTGTTCGGCTTCTGCTTCCGTAACGTAGCTGGTTTTGATGATCAGATTTTCATATTTGATTCGTTCGCGTGCAGGACGTAGGTCATTCTTGAACATGTCCCAGCGAATTCGTTGCTCTGAATTGGCTGGCAGCCGGTCAATTTCCTGTAGGTATTGGATGAGCCGGCTGCGGTCAAATCTTCCGAGTGAGTCGCGAAAGGCCGCCTTAACGCTCTCGTCTACATTTTTTCCTTGTACCATATCCCAGATCTCATCATTGCTCACTTGCACCCCCACTTTTTCAAATTGAGGCTGGATGGCATTGCGGGCAATCAGCATGTCCCAGGCCTGGCTTTGCAGGGTTGGTCTTTCACGCTCACCTGGCTGGCGGCCAAAGTTTAAGATGTAATTATTCTCCCTTTCCTGGATGGCGGCGTTGTATTCGTCGAGGGAAACGGAATGCCCTGCGATTTCACCCACCTCCCGATCGCTTCCGCCAAATATCGACCGTGGACCGTTGCCAAAAAGGTCGCTTCCGACGATGAACGCGCCCATAGACAGTGCAATGGCCCCCACGACCCACTTGGTCATCTTTGTTCTCAACGTGCTTATTAATGCCATACGAATGAATAATTTAGGATATACTGGTTATCTCCTGCCGGTTCTTGGCAAAAGAGCCGCAAATTTAAACCGTTTGCTGTATTCAGCAAAGTGTCAGTAAAAGTATTCGGATGGGCTGAAACGAGTTGACAATCAATGCTTTCTACTCTTCTTCGGCATCTTTTCCAACGGCCACTTTCACGGTATCAATGCCATTGCCTTTGATAGATTGAATCGAGAAAGTAAAGGGGGGGACAAGGATGGTTTCACCTTTCTGTGGAAAGTCTTCTGTGTAAAAGAGAATCAATCCGCCGAGCGTCTCATAGTCTCCAAAGGGTAAGCTCCAGTGGTACTTCTCATTGAGGTAGTCCACTTCCAGGCGGGCGCTCAACATGTATGTTTGGTCATCCAGTTTTTGTTCAACGAGGTTGTCTGCGTCATGTTCGTCCTCAATGTCACCAAATATCTCTTCAATAACATCCTCCATGCTGACAAGGCCGGCGGTACCTCCAAATTCGTCTACTACAATCGCCAGGCTTCGGCGCTCCCGGATCAACTGAACCATCATGTCATTGGCCATCGTGGTTTCCGTCACTATACTAATAGGCGTCAAAATTTCTTCGATGGTAGCGGGATTTCTAAACAGCGCCGCGGAATGACAATATCCAATGACATCGTCAATTGTTTCACGATAGACAACAATCTTTGAGTGGCCGCTTTCCACAAAAGAAGACTTTAGTTTTTCCATCCCGTCGTCGAGGGCGATGGCCACGATTTCAGTTCGTGGAACCATGCATTCTCTTACCCTCACGGTCTTGAACTCGAGTGCATTGTGCAATATCTTTTTGTCAAGTTCGATCTCTTCATCCTCGTGACTGACGGTATGCATGTTGCGCAAATAGTGGTTTAGGTCTGTCAATCCGAAAACAGGACTTTCTTCCGAATACTCGAGACGAAGGATATAGGTAATGACCAGTTTGGAAAGATTCACGATGGTGAAGGTGATGGGCGCGAGGAGGGCGTACATCACAACGAAAGGCAATGCCAAAGTCGACAACACAAAGTTGGGATTGATCATGAAGAGACTCTTGGGTAAGAACTCGGCCGTGAACAAAATCAGTAACGTAGACAGTGTTGTCTGAATGAGCAGGATGGAGGGCTCATTATTGAGGCTTGTCGGGAGGCTCTCTGCAAGGATGGGTGCAAACAACAGCGCCATATTGTTGCCAAATACTACGAGTGCCAGGGTATTGCCAATCAGGGTGGTGCCAATGAACTTCGAAGGGTTCTGCAGGAAGTAGGCCATAATTTTGCCTGACCAGTCACCTTGCTTTCCCTGTAACTCCAGTTGCAGGCGGTTGGCCGAAAGAAAAGCGATCTCTATCCCTGAAAAGAAAAAGGAGACGACTAAAGACGTAATGATCCAGGGGTACAGAGATTCCATTTAAGCCTTGGATATTTTACGGTAGGTGAACCAAAAGATAAGCAGAAGGGCCATCATCAGCGGCCCATAGGCTCGCGCAAGCCCTGCGGCCATCACTTCATATATGCCGATGATGATAAAAACTACTCCCAGGGAGACTAACAGGGTATCAAAAAGTTTCATGGGACAGCAAAAATACGATTTTTTGACGGGTTGCTAATCCTTGCCTCATCACGCAAAGACTAATCTTTGATTTCAAAAATACCTTCTGGCTTGCGAATAGTGTAATTGGAAAGATCCTGCACGGCGTCCAGGCCGGTGCCATAGATCACCTCATTTTCCATTTTGATGGTAACAAATTTGTCTGTAAAAATTTTTCGGGTAGTCTCTTTCCAAAACAGCTCTTCAGTATTCAATTGTTGATTTTTTTCGATGTTTTTCACTTCCACTTTTCCACGGCCCCTCCATTGGTCTTCTTCTTTGAAGTAAAAAGCATGGTTCGCCTTCAGGGTTGATGTCATGATTCCTACTGGATTGTAGAACTCCAGGTAAAGCCCTTCCGGAAATTCCTTGTCGCCATTCTTGAATTCCAAAATCTTGCTGGCAATCATTTTCACCCGGATACGATCCTTTTCTGAATACAACATGTTCACATCCTCCATCTCGCTGAGTGGACCGTTATACTCCAATGGAACTGCGGCCTCCTTCTGCCGACAGCCCAGGGAGATAAATAGTACTGCAACAATCAAAAGCCTATTCGTCATGTCCCTAAATAAAAAAGGCCCCGACTGGTCGGGGCCTCCAGTTTGTATAAAGTTATTAATCGCGGGTTTTCAACACTACCCCTTCATTGATCCAACAACCTACGTGTTGGTTGGAACCCACTGCCCAGTTGAGGAGGAAAATCTCTTCCTTGGAAGGAAATTGCGCTTTAGCCCTCGACATCAGTTGTGCATTTCCTGATCTTGAATACATATCATACGCGGCGATGTACACCAGTCGGTCTTCTGCCAGGTTTTGTTTCTTGGCGCAATTGTCGAAACTGTTGTAGTACAAGTCTCCAATTTGCTGCCAGGCATCTTTGTTGGAAGGATCGGAAGTCCCGGCCTGACGGAACAAATCGCGAGCTCCGGTATAGTTGCCTTTTTTGGACTCAAGACTCCCCAGGTATAATTGTGTCTCTGACTTGTCCTGTGCTGTGGTAGCCAAAGTAAACGCTTCCTTTAGCAAAGCTTCGGCACGATCATTATTACCATTTCTCATGTAGGTAACGCCCAATGTTTTTGCCAGTCCAAAATCTTTGTCGGGGTTGAGTTTGTGGATGGTCTCACCAGCCTCCAGCCACAAGGGATCTTCGGTGCATTTTCCTTGCAGCATAAAAGTGAATATCTTTTTGGCAAGGGGTAAGTCGTTTGGATTTTTCTTGAATTTTGGTGCAAGGTTCTTTCTCACGAAATCACAATCAACTTTCACCATGCTGATCAGGAGACCATCAACTGCATCCTTATAGCTTTTCAATTTCTCAACATCTGGTGCTTTATTCTCGGCAAGGGCTTTCTTGATCTTGGCATCCGTTACTGACTCAATCTTGTCATAACGCAGGAAGATCTGATCTTCGGGCAGATTCTTGAGGGCAAGCCAGTTTGCTTTTACGGTGGTCATATAGGCCACGAGGTTCCCGTCCGATACGTTATTTCCGTTCAGTTCAAAAACCTTGTCGTACAACGCCAGCAGTTCAGGAAGCTTCTCCTTGTTCTTGATATTGTACTTGTAAGAGGCGTAAGCTTTCCTGTTCAAAACATTGGCTTCGTCACCACAATTCTTAATGCGCATGTCGTAGAGCCACATCAGGGAGTCAACCAATACTTTTTTCTTGGCGGGATCGGTTTCCTTGTCTGCAATCTTGTCGTAGATGTCAGCGCCATCGATGTAGAGTTTTGTATTCCATTGGGGGGCATTGGTGAGCATCCACTGAAGGCTTGAAGTGGCCGATCGATAATTACCCTGCTTCATAGCATCTCCCCAAACAGCAATGCATTCGTCTGCCCTCTTTCTGTCCTCAGGCCATTTGAGTTCCTTGCATTGTGCCAATCCTGTTGTGGTGATACCTGCCAGACAGAACGCTGTGCAAACCACCATGAGCAATTTCAATTTCATAGTCATTCTTTTTCTTTAGTCAAACCTTCGTTTAATAAACCACTGATCGTTAAAAGTTAAGCCAAAATAAAGTTTTATATAGTTTTCCTCAATGCCATTCAATGTCTTATCTCCTTTTTTGCCCACTTTGAGCGCCAGGTCGATGCTTGATAATCGGCTTACAGGCAAAGAGAGGCCAAAAGTAATGCCAAAATCCTTAACCACATTGCCATTGGCCAAATAGGGGTAATTTTCAAGGCTTACACCTGTTCGGTACGTGGCTCTCTTAAAATAACTACTCAGGGAGCCGCCATCGGGAGTGGTTTCAAACCCTGCCGCCAGCCGCCAGCTGTTGCTGGTGTAAGGATTGGTGCCTGCCATATCCCTGTAGGTGGAGTAATTTGAATAAGAACCATCTACTGCGACGATCCATTTGTATGATTTGGCAAAGGAGAGGCCAGCCGACAAAGTTGAAGGAAGGGTAAGGGTACCCGGTACGTTCCTGATGAGGGTAAGGGAGTCGATAATTCCCGCGAGATTGTGCCGCTCGATCCGTTGATAGAACTTGCCTGGCACATTTGACTGCAAGTCATAGACCAAACCGAAATTAACCCGGTAGTTCTTCTTTCCAATTGAATCTACGTGGACAGAAAGGGCGGGGGCGAACTTGAAGCCGGAAACAAAAGTTCGCTCATACACTAAGGGTGATATCACCAGCACTTGCTGAGTGTATTGCAGCTCGCTGGAAAATTGTGTGCTCACGGCACTGAACAAATAAGTTGTCCTCAACCCAAGAGAAATGGCATTGGTGATTTTCACACCGTTAGACCAACTTACCTGGTTAATGCCTCCTGACCCTGTTTCAGTTACGTTTGCCTTACTGGTGTCTCCTGCAACCGGCTGGGTATATTTTAACTGATAATTCAATCGTGTGTAAGGCATTAAACTTAATGAGCTGGTCCACTTGCCTGCCATAACCGGGATGGAGAGGACAAGATAATTGAGGTTACCACTGCCACTTTTTTGGGTGGCAGTTGCTATGGAGTTTTGCGTCCGCTGCTCTCCAATAAGTCCTGCCTGGAAAGTAGTCAGGCGATTAAATATCAGCATGGCAGGATTTTGATTGTTGAGATACCAATAGTGTGGATTGCTGATCCCCACGCCTCCCATCCCCTGGTCGGTGGCCAATGCATTGCCATATTGTTCACCGAGCCCGTACGAAGAAAACGGGCTGCGGGCGGCCTGGCCATAACCCATTGTGCTACTCAGCAACAGGAAGAGCCATACAGAAAAACCGACTTTACGACTTGACATTATGCAACAGGATGCTATTCAGGCCCATCAAAACCAAATCAGGGGCCACAAAGATGGAAGGTTTCAGATGGTTTTCAAAAAAATGAGCATCGCCCCCGCACAAAATCACCCTGATGTCGGGGTAATCAATTTTGTAACGGTGGATGGTTCCTTTTATTTCCTCCAAGGTTCCATTCATCACACCACTCTGCAGGCATTGAATACTATTGTTGCCGGTAAGCGGAACGTCTTCAGCAGGAGACGCCATAGGTAGCTTCGCTGTGTTTCGGTGCATAGCCTCAAACCGCATGATAACCCCGGGAGAAATGGCGCCGCCTTTATATTCTCCCGATCGGTTGATGAATTCGTAATTGATGCAAGTACCCGCATCAATGACGAGACAATCCGCTTTCGGGAAAAGAGACCACGCCCCACAGGCCGCCGCCAGCCTGTCAACTCCCAGTGTGGCCGGTGTTTCATATCGGTTGACAATGGGGAGGGGGAGGTCAGGACGAAGCACAATAGTTTTTCCTGTAACAGCCGTACTCATCCATTCATTTTCCGGACTGTGACTCACGGAGCTTATGATAAGATTTTCAATAAGGGTGCCCGCCAGAAAATGCCCCAGTTCTGTTAGCGCGCGAAAGACTCCTTTTTTATGAAGAGTATGATTTTCAAAGAGGCCGGCTTTGATAAGAGAATTACCTATGTCTAATGCTAGGTTCATGTGGACGAAGCTAGGAAATATACGATTACTCGGATAGCGAACGAATTGCAAATGTTGTTATCTGAATTTACCTCCGTTGCGTCGACCGATCGTTGAAGGTATCGATCAGTCGATGACGCCATCCGCCAATCAGTTTAGTAACGCCTTTGGAGAAAAGAAGGAATTTTGGCAACTTACTCTCCCTATGAAAGACATTCAGATTCTTTCTCTATTGATGATTTGCTACTCGGTTTCGTTGGCACAATCGGACAGTTGCGGCATATATGTCAAGTCGGTTGATTATAACAAACACAAACTCTCCTATGCAATTGATTGTAAAACCGGGAATTGCCCCTCGGTAGCCGGGTCGCTATTCAATAGCAAGGATGTAGCCATTTTGGTAAAGGGTAAAAAAATCAAGATTAAGAAATCGACACTCTTTGGCTTTAGAAATTGTGAGAAAAAAGTATATCGATTCTATAAAAACAGTGAATATCAGATTCTGAATTCTCAAAGAATATGGATGTATGACAAGCCCCAGGAATCAGGAACAGGGATGAGTCCAAATATTGATATCTTCTACTATTTTAGTGTTACGCAAGATTCACAGATTTTGCCACTTACCTTTGACAACCTGAAAGATGCCTTTCCAAACAATATTAAGTTTCATGACTTGCTGGATTCTTCGTTTAAGGGAGAAGCTGAGCTGTCTGCGTATGACAAATACCTTCAGAAATATACTTTGGTTCACGTATTCGAAGAATCGATGAAAATGGAGTAATTCTTGAATATGAAAATGTTCCCTATATTATTCTGGTCGATGTTCTCTGCAGGATCTGTGTTTGCTCAATCTGATAGCAGTGGGGTGTTTCTGAACATTGCTGACTTTCAGCAACGTAAGCTCTCGTACGGCTGCGACTGCAAGAAAGAAAAGCATTCCATAAAACTCGGCTCCCTTTTCAATAACCATGAAATCACCATTGCGCTCAATGGCAAAAAAACCAAATTGAAGAAGGCTGATCTTTTTGGCTACCGCGATTGCGACAAGAAGTCGTATCGATTTTATGAGGATAAGGAATATCGGGTAATCAGTATGCTTAAGATCTATATGTACTATACAGAAGCTGAGTTTGGTACAGGAAAAGGCGCAACGATCGAGGATCGATTCTATTTTAGTGTTTCACTGAATTCCCAGATAATTCCATTGACAACAGAACACCTTAAGGAGGCTTATCCGGACAATGTGAAATTCCATGACTTGTTGGATTCCTCTTTTAGGAGCGAGGCTGAATTGAGCACTTTTGACAAATACATGAAGAAATATAAGTTGGTAAGTATTTTTGAAGAGTCTGTAAAATAAAATCTCCTTTCGGTGTTTGGTTTTTTCCAGGATTAGAATAAATATAAAAAAAACTATCTTTGCGCCCGCTAAAATATCCATGAGACGGTTCATCTTCACCCTCATCTGTATATCCTGCATTGGCAGTAATGTCGCGGGAATGTTTGGCCCTCCTGCTATATCTGTGAATAGATGCATTTGTGCAATCAACGAACATTCGGAAGTTAGCAATGACCCGTTTCTGAAAACAACCCATTCGGACTTTTTTGATTTCTCCAATAATGTCAGGGATCTTCAGGTGAAGACAAACCATGAACGTTTATTTTTACTGGCCAGATTTGGAGCCCCGATGTCTGCCTATTTGGCTCATGAGATAACCATTTCCGTTGTCCCGATCTTTCTTTCTCAACAGAGTATTAGAGTCTGAATTATTTTGAATCTATTGACGCTTTGAGTCGATTTAGCAGATTCTATTAATTTCTTTTTTTTCAAATTTTTGTGATGAAAGTGAACCTGATTTTTTTATTGGCAATCATGTTGCTGTTTAATGGTTTCTCCTTACTGGCACAGGAAGAACAGGAGCAAGTAGAGAAGACGGAGGTGGATGAACCTGCCGCTGCCGAGAATAGATTTCCCTCAAGGAATCTCCCAGGGATCCGATTCACGGGATACTTTGATATATTCGGCACCTATCAAACTACAAGACCGCTAAATGGCGAAAATCCGTTCAGCAGCTACCCTTTCCGTGGAAATGAATTCGGCATCAGTTATGCCTATGCTCAGGCTAAATATGAAGATTCAAAAATTGTTGGAACAGTTGCGCTTAACATGGGTAATATCGTAGATCTCATGTATGAGGAGCAACCCCCGTTACTCAAATTGGTCAGGGAGATGTCAGTCGGCTATAAGTTTACTGAAGAAGTTTGGATTGATGCTGGAATTTTCCCTTCTGTATACGGTACAGAATCCTTTATTACAAAAAATAACTTTCACGCCACCCGATCCATCACCGGTGACTTTTCACCCGACTATGAGGAAGGGTTCCGTCTGAATTATCATAAAGAATACTGGCAGGCAAAACTGTTGCTGACCAATGGTTGGCAGGTTTTGCAACCAGCTGCCAATTCACGCCGTTCCTTTGGAACCATGTTGGAATACCACATTCCAGGGAAGCTAAAAGTGAACTGGTCAACCTACAATGGTTTCGTTCAACAACGACCGCCCGTGGATCTGGGTCCTGATGTTCCTTTGACATTCAGACAATTTGATAATATTTTTATTCAGTATTTTGCCGGTCGCTGGTCTTTCCAGTCCGTTCTTGATTTGGGGTGGCAACAAAGCAACGATAAGTCCAAATGGGAAAAATGGGTAGGGAATGCCAACTCGATCCGTTATAAAATTTCAGATCAGTTTTCCACGGCGCTGAGGTGGGACAGTTACTGGGACCCGACAGAAAAAGTAATGTTTCCGAGCATGCCAGATAATTACATCAGAGGAACAGGAGATTGGCCCAATACGGTACCGGGAGGATTTCAGGTTGACAGCTTTACCTGGACATTGGATTTTTCCCCTGTGCAGAATATCCTGTTTAGATTTGAGTCACGAACATATCATTCCCGAACGGGAGTGCCTATATTTCCAGATGGGAACACCAAAAGGACTGACAATTCATTTGTTTTGATGAGTATGGGATTCTCCTTCGGAAAATAGGTATTCGTTAGGTCCTTGATCCTTATCTTATTACGCCGCAAGGAAATGTTCAATCAAAAGATACGCTCCGCATCCGGCAAAGTAACCCAGCATGGCAATAAGGCTGATTCTTTTCATGTACCAAATGAAGTCGATCTTCTCCATCCCCATAACGGCCACACCGGCTGCTGAGCCAATGATCAGGATACTGCCGCCGGTACCTGCGCAATAGGCGAGGTATTCCCAGATAAAGTGATCCATGGGGTATACATCAAGGCTGTACATGCCCATGCTGGCAGCTACAAGGGGCACGTTGTCGATAACTGCTGACAGCAAGCCAATAAGGGTCACGATGATGGGCTGGCTGCCCACGGTGGCATCAAGCCACTCGGCAAAATGATGAAGGGTTGTCATGGCTTCAAGGGCACCAACTGCCAGCAATATTCCCAGGAAGAAAAGTACACTGGAGGTATCAATCCGCTGCAAGGCTCCTGCGGCGGTATAGGGTTTGCGAAGGGCTTCGTCTGCATGGGGATTGATCATCTCGGAGACAACCCATAGTACACCAAGGCCCAATAACATTCCTATAAATGGCGGAAGGTGGGTTACGGTTTTGAATACAGGAACGAAAATGAGTGCACCTATTCCGAGGAAGAGCATTACTGAACTGCCTTTGATTTTTTCATGACCGTATCCAACGTTTTCGTGTTCCGGGTTTGGTGTTTGGCCAAGTGTGCCTTTCAACGTAAAGGTCAGGTAAACCAGGGGGACCAGCATGCACAGCACACTTGGAATAAACAGTACCTTCATTATACTGGCTGTAGAGATCTGGCCTCCGATCCACAACATGGTGGTGGTCACGTCTCCAATGGGAGTCCATGCGCCGCCGGCATTGGCTGCAATGACGATCATGCCCGCAAAGAACATTCTCATTTCTTTTTCGGGTATGAGTTTTCTAATCAAGGACACCATGACAATGGAAGTAGTCAGGTTGTCCAGAATGGATGACAAGAAAAAGGTGACCCAGCAAACCAGCCATAGAAGTTTTACGGGGCTCTTCGTCTGTATCCTGTCGGTGATGAGCCTGAATCCCTGGTACGCATCGACCAATTCCACAATAGTCATGGCGCCTAACAAGAAAAACAGGATCGAAGAAATTTCTGCGAGGTGATGGGCCAATGCCGAGCCAACAAATTCGTGGTATTGATCTATAAGGGTCAGCGCGCCAAATTGATCTGGATTTAGTTCGATTTTCAATGTTTCAAGGAAATGGGTAAATTCTTTTCCCTGCAGCACACCATCAGAAGGTGAGGACATGATGAATAATGTCCAACAGAGAACACCGGTAAGAAGGGCAGAGGCAGTCTTGTTAACCTTTATCGGGTGCTCTAATGCGATGGCCAGATAGCCCACCACAAAAACCAGGATGATGATGACTTCCATAGAATGCGTTTAGGTCGCAAGTAAATATATGCGAAAAAATGCTTTTTGAAAGTCCGAAAACAGATAATTATGGGTGAAAATCTTACGCCCGTTGCCCAACAGAATTGTGGATTCTATGCTATGAAGTCACATAAAACGAAAAGCAATTAAAATCAGGACTATTCACCCAGATTGAAAAGGCCCTGGTTTAGCAACCGAAGTGACTTTTCCTTCTGGTTGGTTTCTACAAGAATGGAGATATTGTTGTGACTTCCACCATAGGAAACCATACGTACCGGCACATCGCCGAGGGATTGAAATACATCTGCAAGCACACGTTTCTTTTCAGCCAGCTTGTTGCCGACAATACAGATTATCGTTTGGTGTTTGTCTACTTCAATGGTTCCAAAATGCTGAAGTTCGCTGATGATCTTGTCCAGGTGACTTTCATCATCAACGGTCACCGACACCGCCACCTCGGAGGTGGAAATCATGTCGATGGGTGTTTTATACTTTTCGAATATCTCAAATACGCGCCTCAGGAAACCAAAGGCAAGCAACATCCGGGAGGATTTGATGTTGATGGCGATGATGTTGTCTTTGGCCGCAATGGCTTTGAACTCACCCCGTGTTCCTTTGTCGCTGATTAAGGTGCCCGGTGCCTTTTCATCCATGGTGTTCTTTAACCGGACGGGCACACCGTATTTCTGTGCCGGGACAATGGTGGATGGGTGCAATATCTTCGCGCCAAAATAGGCAAGCTCCGATGCCTCGTCGAAGGTAAGTTCAGCGATAGGCTGTGTCTTTTTCACTACGCGGGGATCATTGTTGTGCATGCCATCAATGTCGGTCCAAATCTGGATCTCTTCAGCCCGAATGGCGGCGCCAATCAGGGAGGCTGTATAGTCGCTTCCGCCGCGTTTCAGGTTGTCTATCTCGTTGTGATGGTTGCGGCAGATATAGCCTTGTGTAACCAGAATATCCACCTGGCTCATGGAAGGCAGAAGTGCTTTTAATCGTTCACTGATTTTCTCCAGTTCCGGTTCCTGGTTCTCATCAATGGACATAAAATGGAGGGCGGGCAGGAGCCGCGACTCAACTTTCCTTTCGCGCAGGTGGTAATAAAAAAATTCTGTGGACGCCAATTCACCTTGTGCCAGCAATTCCCGGTAGCTCCTGTCGTCAAATGCACCGGCAGCGAGGAGACGAATCAGACTGAAGTACCGGCTTACAATGTCTTGCCCGATGGCCAGGTATTCTGAGGATGTGAACAGGACTCCCGCATATTGCTGATAGTGTTTTTCCAACAGGCCAATCTCGTCGTCGGCTTCTTTTTTCTTTCCGGTCAACAGGAATTCGCCGATCCGCACCAGCATATTGGTTGTACCACTCAGCGCGGAGAGGACTACAATTTTTTTTCCAGCAGCTCCAATCACCAGGTCAGCCACTTTGATCAGGCGATCGGGTTTGCCAACGGATGTCCCGCCAAATTTTAAAACCTGCATAGCATTTACTTTTCCACTTCAAGAAGTGGTATAAGGGCAGCAAAGATAAATCATTGATTGAAACAGCCTAGCAGGCAGTAGGTTAACTGATGGCGATGCGAATTGCATCCGATTGCGCAATGAATTCCTTGAATCTGGATTCGCTATAAACAATAAAGCACAGTACGGGACTGTGCCTTATTGTTTTAGTTACACTCCAAACGGAGGTCTGATTTATCACTTCTTCACTTCTTCGTACTCCACATCTGTGGCGTCACCTGAACCACCGGAGGTGCCTCCACCTGTGGCCGCATCACCTGTACCTCCACCCGCCTGTGGTCCTGCGCCAGCGCCTGCGGCCGATGAGGCCGCATACATTTCTTGAGACGCGGCCTGCCAGGCGGCGTTCAGTGCTGTCATGGCATTGTCAATTCCTGTGAGATCCTGGGCCTTGTGGGCTTCCTTGAGCTTTTCAAAAGCACCGCTAATGGCACCCTTATTTGCATCAGAAAGCTTGTCTCCATATTCCTTCAGTTGTTTCTCGGTCTGGAATATCAATGAGTCAGCCTGGTTAATCTTCTCTATCTTTTCCTTCTCTTTCTTGTCAGCCTCAGCATTGATCTGAGCTTCCTCTTTCATTTTCTTGATCTCGGCGTCGGTCAGGCCTGAAGATGCTTCAATGCGGATCTTCTGCTCTTTGCCGGTGCCCTTGTCTTTGGCGGAAACATGCAGGATTCCATTAGCGTCAATATCAAATACGACTTCAATCTGTGGAACTCCGCGCGGGGCGGGAGGAATACCATCCAGGTGGAATCGCCCAATGGTGCGGTTGTCTTTTGCCAGGGGGCGTTCTCCCTGCAATACGTGAATCTCTACAGAGGGCTGATTGTCGGAAGCCGTGGAAAACACTTCTGATTTCTTCGAAGGAATGGTCGTGTTGGACTCGATCAGCCGTGTCATCACACCGCCCATGGTTTCGATACCGAGCGAAAGCGGCGTAACATCCAGCAGGAGTACATCTTTAACTTCGCCGGTGAGTACACCACCCTGAATGGCGGCGCCTACAGCAACAACTTCATCAGGGTTCACACCCTTCGAAGGCTTCTTGCCAAAAAATTTCTCCACTTCTTCCTGGATACGCGGAATTCGGGTTGATCCGCCTACGAGGATTACCTCATCGATTTGTCCGACAGAAATGCCGGAATCGGCCACAGCCTTGCGGCAAGGTTCCAGTGTTCTCTTGATCAGGTCGTCACACAATTGTTCAAACTTTGCACGACTCAGTTTTCTTACAAGGTGTTCGGGCACACCGTCTACTGAAGTGATATAGGGAAGGTTGATCTCGGTTTCTTGCGAGCTCGACAATTCTATTTTTGCTTTTTCGGCAGCCTCCTTAAGTCTTTGGAGTGCCATCGGATCTTTTCTCAGGTCGATGTTTTTTTCTGACTTGAATTCATCGGCGAGCCAATTCATGATGCGCATATCAAAGTCGTCTCCGCCCAGGTGCACATCACCATTGGTAGACTTCACTTCGAATACACCGTCACCCAATTCCAGGACGGAAATATCGAAGGTACCACCACCGAGGTCGTACACTGCAATTTTCATGTCCTTGTTCTTCTTGTCAAGTCCGTAAGCAAGGGCAGCTGCCGTGGGTTCGTTAATGATGCGTTTTACATCGAGGCCCGCAATCTGTCCGGCTTCTTTTGTAGCCTGTCTTTCTGCATCGTTGAAATAGGCAGGTACGGTAATCACCGCTTCGGTTACAGTTGTGCCGAGATAATCTTCGGCTGTGCTCTTCATTTTCTGGAGGATCATTGCTGAGATCTCCTGTGCGGTATAGAGACGGTCGCCAATGCGCACGCGCACGGTATCATTTGTGCCACTCTCCACACCGTAGCTAACCATCTTCATTTCACCACTTACTTCCTTGAATTTCTTCCCCATGAATCGCTTGATGGATTGCACGGTATTTTTTGGGTTGGTGATGGCCTGACGTTTGGCAGGGTCTCCTACTTTGCGTTCCCCTTTTCCATTGTCCAGGAAACCAACGATGGAAGGTGTAGTCCTGCGCCCTTCACTGTTGGCAATGACCACCGGTTCAGAGCCTTCCATAACGGCCACGCACGAGTTGGTGGTACCCAAGTCTATTCCAATGATTTTTCCCATGATATTTTCAGTTTTCTTGTTTCGGATTCAATATTCTTCTACACCTGTCAATGGTTATGCCAAGAGGGTTTTAGGGAGTAAAAGTGACAGAGTGGCAGAAAAAAGACCTATTGGTCCACATGGCCAGCGGTAAATGGCGGTTTAGGACCTTACATGATTATGCAGGCTGTTCAGCAAAGAAGTTGTATCTGGTTACTTCTTCCTGCAGCCATCCAGGATCATTGTCTTGAATTGGCTGTCGCTCTTGAGCATGGTAAAGAATTCGCCAAGGTAATCCTTCATGTCTTTCATATCCTTTGGCGTGAAATCCTTTTGGAAGCTGTCCACAACAGCCAGCAGCGTGGGCTCAAGGCTGATGTATTCTTTCCGTATAAATTGTGTGACAGGCTCTTTACGGCAGAAGCCCCTGTACAGCCGCTCGCGTACATTGGCGATGCCTAACTCCTGGCTTACTTCGGCGTAGGGTGGATTGACGAACCCCGACATATCGAAATCATAAGCCAACGGGATATACTTCTTTGGCTCCTGAAAGATCACCTTGGCATTGTGTAAAAAGGTAGTAGACCAATCGGTATTGGCCACCATCAGCTGAAAGAAGTCGTGACGCAGCGCCGCCGTATCATTCAACCCCAGTGGGTGCAGGTTCAGGTTTTCCATCACCTTGGCGTGATGGCGCTTGGCTACCAGGTTGTCATCCTCTATAAAAAATGAAGTCAGCTGAAAGTTCTTGTTCTTTTTGCCGTCCGATTCTGTGAAATCCAGGTTTGCCAGCCGGGTGCTAAAATAGTAGGGACTGATTTTTTCATACATCTTGTAGCATACAAATTCCCGCGACACCAAAGGATTTTTGCCATCATTGTTCTGGCAGGGCATCACGAGTTTAAGACTTTTGTTCCCATCTACGAATGTGCCCTTCCCATCTGATTTGCTGATTTTGATCTTGATGGGAGCGAAGTAGCAATTCTTTCTGCGGAAGATGCCTCTGGCCCGCACACTGATCTTGATGGAGTCCCAACCACCAGCCGCATTTTTGGTGTAAAGTGCAGAGGGCAGATAAGTTGAATCGTTGGTTTTCTTTTTAATATCTTTGATTGAGACCTTAAGCTTTAAGTCCAATGGCTTTTGGTCACTGAACAAAGCAGTGACATCGGATTTCTGGGCACTCAATTGGAGTGACAGCAGTGCGAACAAAAGAATGGATAGCAGCTTTTTCATAGAAGTACTTTATTTTGTCGGTAACCTGAACGAATGCATATGAGAAAATATCTACAGATCATAAATATCAGGACTTTTCAAGTTTTATTGATCTGCTTGGCCACTTCTTTTTTTGTTATTCAGTATGATATCAAATATAACTACGATCTCACTGTCATCAGCATCGCCATCATTTTTCCCCTTGTATTCACCATCAGGGCCGCATTCAGGCGAAGAGAGAAGGCCTTGGAGCACTTGAGCCGATTTAAGGCCAGCCTGCAAATCGTCCATTACTGCTTCCAACGAAGCAAGAAACTGGAGGAAGCGAAAAAGATGGCTGTTAAGGAGAATCTGGCCAGGATATCAGAGGCTCTTCATATCCTGCTCTCAAAGCATACACAGGACCAGACTGAATTGCGAATCAATCTCACGGCCGTATTCCAGTTTATTCAGGACAACAAAGAGGAGGTTTCATCATCAGAAGCGATGAAGATTTTCCGGTTCATGAAAGATGTGCATACTTCAACAGAGAATATTCTGGCCATTGATACCCACCGCACACCCATTAGCCTTAGGGCCTATTGCCGGGTTTTCATTTATTTCTTCCCTTTGATCTACACCCCCGCCCTGCTTCACCGTCTCGAGCACCATACGCCAGACTGGGTCGTGTATTCCCTCAGTATGATTACCGGGTTCATCCTTATTTCCTTGTTTAATGTACAGGATGAAATGGAACATCCGTTTGACCAGCACGGACTGGATGATATACAGCTGGATGGGTTCAAGTTCACAGGCTAACGGGTAACTGAAAAGGAGATGAAGTTATTCGCCTGCGAATCTTTAGATTTGCGGCTTATTTTTTTACATGTCGATCGAAGAGGAAATCGCCAAACGGAGAACGTTTGGAATTATTAGTCACCCGGATGCCGGAAAGACCACGTTGACGGAAAAACTGTTGCTCTTTGGAGGCGCAATTCAAAAGGCCGGTGCCGTAAAATCATCCAAGATAAAAGATCACGCCCGCAGTGACTGGATGGAAATCGAGAAGCAACGAGGAATCTCGGTGGCTACTTCCGTGATGGGATTCAATTATCAGGGGATTAAGATCAACCTGCTCGACACCCCGGGACACCAGGATTTTGCAGAAGATACGTACCGCACGCTTACGGCAGTAGACAGCGTAATCATGGTGATTGATTGCGTGAAGGGGGTGGAAACGCAGACGGAGAAGTTGATGGAGGTCTGCCGCATGCGCAGCACGCCGGTCATTTGCTTTATCAACAAGCTCGACCGTGAAGGCCGCGACCCTTTTGATCTCCTGGATGAAATTGAAGAAAAACTCAACATAAGGGTGCGGCCGCTAAGCTGGCCTATCAGTATGGGCAAGACCTTCAAGGGTGTCTACAGCCTGTATGAAAAAAGCCTGCACCTCTTCACGGCCAGCAAGACCGTGATCCAGGAAGGTATCCAGGTCGATAATATTCATGATCCTCAACTGGACAACCTAGTGGGCGAGAATAATGCGCGTCAGCTCCGTGCAGACGTGGAACTGATTGAAGGCGTGTACCCTGATTTTAATATAGAGAAATACCAGGCGGGAAACGTTGCTCCCGTTTTTTTTGGAAGTGCTGTCAATAACTTCGGTGTAAAGGAACTTCTGGATACCTTCATCCGCATCGCGCCTACGCCAAGACCGCGAGAGACCACCCTGAGGTCAATCGAACCTGCTGAAAAGAAATTTTCCGGATTTGTCTTTAAGATCCATGCGAACATGGATCCAAAGCACCGAAACCGCATTGCCTTTGTGAGGGTATGCTCCGGTGAATTCGAACGGGGCAATACATACTTTCATGTACGTCAGAACAAAGGCTTCAGATTCTCCAACGCTACCGCGTTCCTGGCCCAGGATCGTGAAACAATCGATGAGGCCTGGCCGGGAGACATCGTTGGAATTTATGACACCGGCAATCTCAAGATCGGAGACACCCTGACGGAAGGTGAAAAGTTACAGTATACCGGCATTCCAAGTTTTTCGCCGGAGATATTCAAGGAAGTCGTGAACAAGGATGCCATGAAAAGCAAACAACTCGAGAAGGGTTTGCTTCAATTGATGGAAGAAGGGGTGGCGCAACTCTTCACGTTTGACGTTGGCAAACGAAAGGTAATCGGGACAGTTGGAGCACTTCAATTTGAAGTGATTCAATTCAGACTTAAACATGAATATAGTGCCACGGTAGAATTTGTGCCACAGAATATCTACAAAGCATGCTGGATCAGTAGTGTCAATGAAGGTAAACTCCGGGAATTCATTCAATCAAAGCTTCGTTATATCGCCCGGGATAAGGAGGACAAACTGGTCTTTATGGCCGAGTCGAAGGCGTGGTTGCAAATGGTTCAGGACAATTTTCCTGATATAAATTTTCACTTTACTTCAGAATTCAAAGACCCGGGTTCTTGATCCGGAGTCGAGCTACAAATGCGTAAGTCGATAAGAATGAAATGGCAGAGGTTTTTATTTTTGCCCGATGAATATAAAACTCGAAATCCTGTACGAAGACAATCACTTGCTGGCCATCAACAAGAGACCGGGTGTGCTGGTACAAGGGGATGAGACCGGAGACAAGCCCCTTGTTGAGTTATGCAAGGAGTACATCAAAGAGAAGTATGGTAAGCCCGGTGAAGTATTCCTTGGCGTCGTGCATCGGCTTGACCGCCCGGTGAGCGGAGTGGTGGTTTTTGCCAGGACTTCAAAGGCGCTGACCAGGATGAATGAACTTTTTCGTTCGCGTGAGACACAAAAAGTCTACTGGGCAATCACTGATCGAAGGCCTCCAAACAGGGAAGGCACGCTGATCCATTGGCTGAGAAAGGACGAAAAAAAGAATAAAACTACCGCTTTCACGAGAGAGACACCTGACTCTCAGCACTCGGAACTTTCTTACACGCTGGTCTCCAGCAAGAAAGGGTTGTTCCTTTTGGAAGTTCGCCCTGTAACTGGCCGGCCACATCAAATACGCGTGCAGTTGTCGAGCATAGGCTGTCCCATTATGGGAGATTTAAAATATGGTGCATCATCTCCAACCGGTGATCAGAGTATTGCCCTGCATGCCCACAGCCTGAGCTTCCTCCATCCGGTTAAAAAGGAATTGACTTTCATCAAGGCCCCTGCTCCCGACTCGGTTTGGTGGAATCAATTTGATATGAAATAATCATTATTTTGCGCCACACATTCTTGCCGTGAACTGGATCGATCGACTACAACAGCGATGGAAAGTCAAAAGTACTTTTCAGGTGATCATTATTTTGATCGTATTTGCCTGCACGGGCTATACGGTGGTGGCCATTAGCAAGCCCATCCTGAAGGTGATATTTGATGGACCTATTCCCCTCTGGGCGAGAGCAGTCTATTACATCCTTATCCTGCCTTTCTATAACCTGTTCCTTTTGCTCTATGGCTTCATTTTTGGTCAGTTCAGCTTTTTTTGGGGTTTTGAGAAGCGACTCTTTGAACGTATTTTTACAACAACAAAAAGACCAAACACCCACAACAATGAAAAATAAGATCACCCTTTTTCTGTCCATAGTTATTCTGGCATCCTGTTCCGCGCCAAAGTATTCTTATTATTTCAGCCACCAAAAGAAGGCTGTTGCATCTTCAACGGCGACCGGGACAAAAACATCCGAGGTGATTTCAACGGATCCGCAACTCCTTGAGGCGAGCAGTGCAGAATCACCAGTTGTTTTTTCGGAAGAAGTCTCCACTACAGTCCCTGTGAGTAAAACTTATTTACAGATGAACAAAGGGGAGCGCAAAGCCCTTCGTCATCAATTGAAGAAAGAAATCAAAACATACCTGTCAGCCAAAAAGAATGTTGACTCGGCCAACAGCGCGCAGGCCTCCGGCATGGATCACGATCTTAAATTGGCAATCATCTTCGGCGCTGTGGGCATTGTGGGCCTTCTTATTGGCACCCAGGTATTCAACATTATTGGCGGAATCGCATTGCTGATCGGTGTTATCTTTTTTGTGAAATGGATCATTCGGCAATAAAACCAGCAAGAAATTTTTCAGTTTAAAGCCCCGCAAGGGGCTTTATTTTTTTTCAAAGAAAATATATTTTTGCCCTCACTTCAGATAACTGCCTATGGATATCCACATCGAAAACCTTACCAAGAACTATGGCTTTCAAAAAGCAGTAGACCACATCTCTTTTGACGTAAAGCCCGGAGAAGTTCTTGGCTTCCTCGGTCCCAACGGCGCGGGCAAGAGCACGACAATGAAAATGATCACGGGCTACTTGTCTATTGGCGAGGGTGATGTCCTCTTGGGTGGCAAGTCCGTCAGGGACAGCGGCGATGAACTCAAACGGCATGTGGGTTACCTCCCGGAAAATAATCCCCTGTATTTGGATATGCCCGTCATCGACTATCTGGGCTTTTGCGCTGCATTACAGGGGATGAATAAAGGGGAAATCGGGAAACGTATACGCGAAATGGTAAGAGTATGTGGCTTGAACTCGGAGAAGCACAAGAAAATCGGAGAGCTATCAAAAGGATACCGTCAGCGGGTGGGACTCGCACAGGCCATGATTCATGACCCTGAAATTCTTGTCCTGGATGAGCCCACAACCGGCCTGGATCCGAACCAAATAGTTGAAATCCGAAAACTCATCAGGGAATTGGGCAAAGAAAAAACCGTTGTTCTGAGTACACATATCCTCCCTGAAGTGGAGGCTACGTGCGACCGGATCCTGATCATCAACAAAGGCAAAATTGTGGCTAACGGCACTGCAGAAAATTTACGTAAACAAGCCACTGGACGTGAGATACTCAAGTTGCGCATTGAAGATGGCAAGGCTGATGATATTGTCCACGAACTCCACAGAATAAAATCAGTAGACATCGTTGAAATGGTGGACAAAAGTATGAACAGGTTTGAGGTGCAAAGCAATACGGGCCTTTCTTCCAAGCGTGAAATTTTTCAACTCTGTGTTCAGAAGGGTTGGGTACTCAGTGAGTTAATTCCCCTGGAGACCCGGCTTGAAGATATTTTCAGAAACTTAACCATGAATTGACTATGCATGCTGTTTGGACAATTACACAAAAAGAACTCCAGTCATACTTTGATTCCCTAATCGCTTACATCGTATTGATATTGTTCCTGGGGTTCAGTGGATTCTTTACCTGGCTATATGGTTCTGACATCTTCTTTGTGGGTCAGGCCAGTCTGCAGGGATTCTTCTCAGTAGCCTATTGGACATTGTTTTTCTTTACTCCGGCGCTGACCATGCGTCTTCTGGCGGAAGAAAAAAAGAGTGGTACCATTGAAATGTTGCTGACCAAGGCGGTCACCGACAGGCAGGTGGTTTGGGGAAAATTTCTGTCAGCCGTTATCCTCGTCGGGGTCGCATTGGCTTGTACCGCCCCCTATGTGTTCACACTTTCAAAAATTGGAAACATTGATGCAGGAGAAATTCTGTGCGGATATGCAGGCCTGGCCCTCATGAGTGCTTCATACATCAGCATTGGGCTCTATGCAAGCAGCCAGACCAATAACCAGATAGTCGCATTCCTGCTTGCTTTATCTATTGGATTATTCTTCCACGTGATATTCGAAGTGCTTGCGGGAAGCTTTGTCGGGTTCACTTCTCAATTGTTTGCCCTGCTAAGCCTTAGCAACCATTTTGACAGCATTTCGAGGGGAGTAGTCGACAGCCGTGACCTGGTATATTTTGGGTCCATCATTTTCGTGGGGCTATTTCTCTCCGAATTGTCATTGACGAAGCGTAACCTGAATTGATTCTATCCGATATGAAACAAAAATTACTAATCACCACCTTCCTTACGATTGGCATTGTGCTGGTGATCAATTTTTTATCGAGCGAAATAAACTTCCGCCTGGATTTCACCGACGAGCGTCAGTACACCTTGAGCAAGGCAACCCTGGATATCCTGAAAAGTCTGGAGGAGCCTGTAACCATTAAGGCATATTTTTCACGCGATCTTCCGGCCAACGTCGCCAAGACACGGCAAGATTTCCAGGATCTGCTCATTGAATATGCGAACAGGTCGGACGGCATGATTGCCTATGAATTCATCAATCCCAATGAAAGTGAAAGCACTGAACAATTGGCGATGCAGAACGGTGTTCAGCAGGTGATGATCAACATTCGTGAGAAAGATCAGGTAAAACAGCAAAAGGCATTCCTGGGAGCCACCTTAAGCCTGGGTGGGAAGAGAGAAGTCATCCCCCTCGTTCAACCCGGAACGGCAATGGAGTATGCCTTGTCCACATCACTGAAGAAACTTTCAATTGACCGAAAGCCGGTGGTAGGATTTATTCAGGGACATGGAGAGCCACCCGTGGGGGAAATGGGTCAGGCCCGTGAACAGTTGGCCGTCCGCTATGATGTGCAGGAATTAAAACTTGACTCGGTGGAAATTCCTTCCGCGATACGCACAGTAGTATTGATTCGCCCGACCGACAGTATTCCCTTTCTTCACCTGCAAAGAATTGATGTCTTTCTGGCGCGTGGCGGCCGACTGCTCATCGCCATGAACCGTGTGCAAGGCAACCTGCAGCAGTCATTTGGATCGGCAATAAATACCGGGTTGGAAACATGGCTTGCACGCAAAGGTTTGATCGTGGCCGATGCCTTTATTGTCGATGCGAAATGCGGTGCAGTGAATGTTCAACAGCAGCAAGGGTTCTTCACCATGCAGCACCAGGTTTCATTTCCATTTCTGCCTGCCATAGCAAAATTCGCTAACCACCCCGTCAGCAAGGGCCTTGAAACGGTATTCCTGGAATTTGCAAGCCCGGTGAACTACATCGGCGACACGACGAAACGATTTACACCACTTGCTTTTTCTTCCGCACAATCGGGCTCCATGTCAGCCCCGTTGCGATTTGACATTGGTAAGAAATGGTCAGAAGCCGACTTTCAACAACCCAATATTCCCGTGGCTGGGATATTGGAGGGTAAGTTATCGGGCAACGCCAGAACAAGGATGGTGGTCATCGGAGATGGAGACCTGGTGGTAAATGGTGCGGGGCAGCAACCCAGGAGACTTCAGCCTGACAATATCAGCCTAGTTGTGAATTCGATTGACTGGCTGTCAGACGATACAGGGCTTATAGAATTAAGAACGAAGGGAGTGACTTCGCGCCCGATTTATGAATTGGATGATACCACCAAATCGATACTGAAATATGGAAACTTTTCACTGCCCATTTTGATCGTGGTGGTGTATGGGCTGATCCGTCTTCAGCGAAACCGGATGACACGATTGAAAAGAATGAGTGAGAACTATGAAGAAAACTAACAACTGGAAACTTATTGGCTTGTTGGCCGGGTTGGCTCTGGTCTTTTGGGGCATCAGAATATTTCGTGCCCCGCTTCGCGAAAGTAATTTACCTCAGAACCTCACCGCGATCGATACAGCAAAGGTCACTATGCTGGTCATCGCTCCTGCCCGCGAGCGAAGCAGCGAAGTACGCCTCATGAGGAGCAATAATAAATGGGAATTAAGGAAGGGAGAAAAAGTTGCCCGCCTGGAACAAGGTGCTGCCGTTACGGCCCTGAGGTCCCTGATGAAACTGTCACCCAAACAAATTGTCTCCAGAAAAAAGGAAAAGTGGAATGAGTTCCATGTGGGTGACAGTACCGGGACACATGTCAGGGTAATGGATGGAGATGACGTCGCAGCCGATATCTGGATCGGGAAAACAGGCTTTTCTCAAGATTCCGGAGGGATGTTTGGTGGCGGTGGATTTACCTACGTTCGACTTCAGGGTGAAAAAGAAGTGTACACGGTGGAGGTTTTTCTTGAAGGACAATTTAACAAGAGCTTTGATGACTGGCGCGATAAGACCTTCACACGTTTGAAGAGGGACTCCGTTGATCGCATTGTATTTCATTATCCTGCCGACAGCAGTTTTACTCTTGAAAAACGAGCTGGCCGCTGGATGCTGGGACAATTTCCCGCCGACTCTGCTACTGTTGTTACTTATTTGGGTGGTCTTGAGTATAAGAACCTGAGTGGGTTTGCTGATTCTATGCCTCAGGGTGATGCCCCGGCTTACATTATGTTTGAAAAAAATACCAGGATACTGGCAAAGATTGAAGGCTGGCCGACGTCATCTTCATGGATACTGAGAAGCTCCTTTCAGCCCGACATTTATTTTTCAGTCAATGGATTCGAGGAAATAAAGGATACCTGGAGGAGTAAGAACGGCTTTATGGACAAGATAAAATGACCACACCATCACAAAAAAAGAGCGCCAGATAGCGCTCTTCCAATTCAGATTGATGTGGAACAACTATTCCTTAACGCCGTCGGCCAGTAAAATCACTTTGTTCTTCAGCACTTCCACAACTCCGCCGGTAATGGTTACCTGTTGCCGTTGCTGGTTGGTTTTGTATTCTACGATTCCCTGGCCAAGCAGGCTCACCAGCGGTGCGTGGTTGTTCATAACCTGGAAGGATCCATCGGAGCCCGGAAAAGTCACGATGCTCACATCCCCTTCGAATATCTTCTTGTCTGGCGTAATTATTTCTAAGTGCATCTGATTATCCCTTTGCTTCTGCCACCAGTCTCGCGCCCTTCTCAATCGCCTGCTCAATACTACCGACCAGGTTGAAAGCCGCTTCAGGCAGGTGATCCAGTTCACCATCCATGATCATGTTGAAACCCTTGATGGTGTCCTTAATATCAACCAAAGCTCCCTTCAGGCCTGTAAAGGCTTCTGCCACGTGGAAGGGCTGAGAAAGGAAGCGTTGTACACGACGGGCACGGTTAACAACCTGCTTGTCCTCATCACTCAATTCATCCATACCGAGGATGGCGATGATATCCTGTAACTCCTTGTAGCGCTGAAGGATCATCTTCACGCGTTGTGCGCAATTGTAATGTTCTTCTCCCACGACATCCGCGCGAAGAATCCGTGACGTCGAATCAAGGGGATCAACCGCAGGGTAAATTCCCAATTCAGCGATCTTACGGCTCAACACGGTGGTTGCATCAAGGTGGGAAAATGTAGTGGCAGGTGCCGGGTCAGTCAAGTCATCAGCAGGTACGTAAACGGCTTGCACGGAAGTAATAGAACCATGCTTGGTTGAAGTAATCCGTTCTTGCATGGCGCCCATTTCTGAGGCCAATGTGGGTTGGTACCCAACAGCTGAGGGCATACGTCCCAACAGGGCGGATACCTCAGAACCTGCCTGCGTGAAACGGAAGATGTTATCGATAAAGAAAAGGATGTCCCTGCCTTTGCCTGTGCCATCACCATCGCGGAAATATTCTGCAAGGGTAAGTCCTGACAGGGCCACACGAGCACGGGCACCGGGCGGTTCATTCATCTGGCCGAATACGAAAGTTGCCTTCGACTCTTTCAATTTTGCCATGTCTACTTTTGAAAGATCCCAGCCTCCCGCATGAATAGACTTCCTGAATTCATCCCCGTAATCGACAATACCGGCTTCAATCATTTCCCTCAACAGGTCATTCCCTTCCCGGGTTCTTTCACCTACTCCCGCAAATACCGAGAGTCCGGAGTATGCCTTGGCAATGTTGTTGATCAACTCCTGAATTAACACAGTCTTTCCAACCCCTGCTCCGCCAAACAATCCAATCTTACCACCCTTGGCATACGGTTCAATCAAGTCAATTACTTTGATACCAGTGAAGAGGACTTCCGTAGAAGTAGTCAGGTCTTCATAGAGCGGAGCAGCGCGGTGTATGGGAAGGCCGCGGTCGGCGCTGGGTTGCTTGATGCCGTCAATGGCTTCACCGATTACGTTGAAGAGTCGCCCCTTGATGTCATCACCGATAGGCATTTGAATGGGAGATCCGGTGTCGGTTACTTTCATTCCTCGAACCAGGCCCTCAGTACCGTCCATGGCCACTGTCCGCACACGGTCTTCGCCAAGATGTTGTTGACATTCCAAAACGATGCGCGTACCATCGTTCTTGGTTAAGAACAATGCGTCAAGAATATTGGGGAGTTTGGTGCCCGGTTCGTCGAACGCTACGTCAACTACGGGACCAATAACCTGGGTGATTCTGCCAAAGTTTGCCATTTGAATTCGCTGGGATAGGTAGGTTTAAATCTGGGCACAAAAGTAACTTTCGCTGGGGTCATCAACAAGGATCAATGTCAAAAACGCCGGAAATATTTGTGCTTCTAAGCAGCTGTAAATCAACTGGTAACCGTCAGGCGCTGCCTAATTCTATGCGGAAGGTTGTTCCCTGATTTTCTTCAGACGACTTCACATAAATCCTTCCCTTATGATAGAGTTCTATAATGCGCTTGGCCAGTGCCAACCCGAGTCCCCAGCCGCGCTTCTTCGTGGTGAAGCCCGGCCTGAATACACTGGAGATAATAGACTTCGGCATGCCCTTGCCTGTATCGGAGATGTCGATGAAAACCTTGTGTTCGTTCCCTCGAAGAATCTTGATGGCAATTGTTCCGGTGCTTCCCATCGCATCGACGGCATTCTTGCAAAGGTTTTCAATGACCCACTCGAACAACGGAGCGTGCACCATGGCGCAAATCGTTTCTGAGAGTGTGTAAACTTCAATATTGATTTTGGAAGATACCCGGGGCTGAAGATAACTTACCACATTGTTGATGAGCTGAAAAATATTTTCCTCTTTCAGTACCGGGGTTGAGCCTATGCTGGAGAACCGTTCTGTGACTACCCGAAGTTTCCGAATGTCTTTATCCAGTTCTTCCACGATTCCCTTCCCTTTGAACTGTGGATCATCCCGCAGTACTTCAATCCATGCCATGAGCGACGATAGAGGTGTCCCCAACTGATGGGCAGTTTCCTTGGCAAGACCTACCCACACCCTGTTCTGTTCGGCGGTCTTTGAATAATTGAAGGCCAGGTAGGAGATAAAACCAAAGATAGCAATCACAGAAAGCTGGATATAGGGATAAGCGATGAGTTGACGCAACAGGGAGGAATTCTTGTAATAGACAAATTGCTTCCCGAATACTTCTGCTGTTGTGGGGTCTTTGAGCAAGATAACAATGGGAGGATAAGTCTTCTTCATCTCCTGAAGCTGACGTTTCAATTCTCTTTCTTTTCTTTCAGGCGTCCAACTTGAATTAATATCAACGTTATTGAAATTGACGATGTTCTCCTGACCATCGACGAGAATGGTGGGAATGGAGTTATTCTTATACACGATTTCTTCTGTAATAAACAGAATGTTATTATCGGTATCGTTGGAAGTATACTCAAGTGCCTTCGCAAAAAGGCGCACCTGGTTCTTCTCCCGCTCTTTCAACTGTTCCACCAGCACATTCGTATAATATATTGTGCCCACGCTGATGATCACGGAAACGATCAGGATAATCCACTTCAGGTTGGTGTTGTCCTGATAGAAATCCATAGTGGAAATTCGGATCGGGTTGGCCATGGCCGATGAAGATAGGAAAAAATATCTTAGAAAGTGGAACGCTATTTAGGTCTAGCTATGCTGACTACACGGCATTGGGTGCTACCGGACGTGGAAGAGTTTAACCTCGTTGCATAAACCATTTGGCGAGCACCTTGTAGTTCACTTTGGTACCGCTCATCAATATGCCCACCCGATAAATTCTTCCTGCCACCCAGGTGGTAAAGATGAACCCCGCGATCAGGAGTACCATGGAAAGAACCAATTGCCACAGGGGTACCTCGAAACCGATCCTGCCCATCATGGCAATGGGGGAGGTGAATGGAATGATGGAGAGCCAGACACTCACTGTACCATGAGGATCCTTGAGGATAAACATAAACAGACTCATATAGGAGATGAGAAGCGGAATCGTAATCGGGAACATGAATTGCTGGGCTTCCGCAGGGCTGTCTACAGCGGAACCCACGGCAGCAAACAATGCTCCGTAGATCAGGTAGCCTCCGAGGAAATAGAAAAGAAAATTGAAAAGGATAAAAGCCCAGGGCAGATTGAGCGCCTCGTTTATTCCACTAATCACATTCGAGTTTACAGCAGCCTGCTGGGCCGCCACTTCCGGTGCCATTTGCTGCATGGCCTGTTGCTGAGGCGGATCAATTCCAAAATATCCAAGTACGCCAAAGGTCAGGGTACTCATCAAAATGATCCAAATCAGAAATTGCAGCAATCCCACAGACGCCAAACCAATGATTTTACCCATCATGAGTTGGAAAGGTCTTACGGAAGAGACAATGACCTCTACTACTTTACTTGTTTTCTCCTCAATAATTCCTTGCATGATCTGGGCTCCATAAATGAAGATGAACATATACATCAATATGCCACCCGCCATGCCAATGCCGAAGAGAATTCCTGAATTGCTGGATTTTTCCTGGCCGCCCTCACTTACTTTGACTGTACTGATATTCACATTTGTTTTCAGGCTGTCCAGCAGTTTCTGATCTATGTTCAGGCGCCGCATCTTCATGTCTTTGATCTGTGCCTCAAAAAGATGCTCAATGTTACCTACATCGTCAAGGCTTGGATTGATCTTCGTGTAAAGGGTTATTCCTTTGGGTTTTGAAAGTTCGTAGGTAGGAATGTAAAGCAATCCGAAGTCCTCAGAATCATTGAATGCCCTCTTGGCATCGTCAAGGGACCCGACAAAGGGTTTAAACACAAACCGGGAAGTATCCGGAAGGAAGGTCTTGCTTTCATCTACAAAATGAATGACTTCCTTGCGCGCATTCTTCTCCGATTGTTTGGATACAAAAACGAGAAGGCCAATGATGGCAGGAAAAATCAATGGCACCACAATCGTAGCGATCAGGAACGATTTCTTTTGAACCCGGTTCAAAAATTCACGCTGGATAATTAACCAAATCTTATTCATGGGATTCTCCTTTCACAAGGGCTATAAATATCTCGCTCATGCTGGGTATTTTTTCCAAAAAGCTATGCACCTCGGTAACCTGGATCAAGTCCCTGATGAGATCATTGGGACTCCCGTCACCATTCATTTTCACGGTCGATTTCAGGAGCCCATCCTCGGCGGCTTCCTGATGGACCAGCGAGTACTGACTGCCGGTCAGGTTGAATGTTCCCCGGTGTTCAACCAGGAACGAATTGGTCTTGTACTTGGCTTTAACTTGTTTCTTGGAACCTTCCAGTATCTTCTTTGACTTGTTGATGAGGGCTATTGAATCACACAAATCTTCCACCGTCTCCATCCGGTGGGTGGAAAAAATGATGGTAGAACCTTTCTTCTTCAGTTCCAGTATCTCTTCTGTAATCAATTGTGCATTTACGGGATCAAACCCGGAAAAGGGTTCATCCAGGATAATCAGTCGAGGCTCGTGCATCACGGTGCTAATGAACTGCACCTTTTGTGCCATGCCCTTGGAAAGGTCCTCCACTTTCTTATTCCACCAATCCGACACTTCAAATTTCTGAAGCCAGACTTTGATGCGCGACAGGGCATCATTCCGGCTTAACCCCTTGAGTTGCGCGAGGTATAGGAGTTGTTCACCCACCTTTAGTTTCTTGTAGAGACCGCGTTCTTCCGGTAAGTAGCCGATTACGCCAATATGATCCGGATTGAGTTTCTGCCCGAAGATGCTGATCTCTCCTGAATCCGCATTGATAATCTGATTAATAATCCTGATGATGGTGGTCTTGCCTGCGCCATTGGGCCCCAGCAAACCATAAATCGATTGTTCGGGTACTGTGAGATCTACCTGGTCCAGAGCAGTATGATTGGCGTACCGCTTCGTTACTCCTTTGGCGACAAGTGCTTCCACAATCTGGTAGTTAAGAATGTTTGACGATAAGTAACAAAACTAAAAGGATAATTACATCCGGCAAACTGTTTTTAACCAGGCGGCGTCTCCGATTTCTTTCTATTGCAAGAATAAAAAATTGTGGGGTATTGTCTAGTTGGCCTTTTCCTTAAAGATTATTTTGCCCATTGACACATCAAGGTCAAAAGTGAGTGCATTCTTGGGATTCCGGGAATAGGCAGGGTTGCCGTATGCATTGACGCCAATACGCTTGAGGTTTTTCGAAAGGTTTACACTGCACAGCCAGGATTCGTTGATCTTGACCATCACTGGCACTGATTCTTCTGGCAGAACAATGATCATATTTCCCGCACCCACACTCCCCTGAACAGTGGGCATAGTCTCCGGACGATTGCTGAAGTCGAGGAAAATATTTCCGAATCCCACTTCCGCAATGACTACCCTGGAACGGGAAAGATTCAGGTGCCTTACATTGAGAGAACCAAGATCAACTTTCACAAAAAAAGTGTCCATCTCTACCTTGTTTTCCTGACCTGCAGCGTACGAAACGTTTACATCGGCACTGCCGGTATTGATTTTGAGTTTCTTGATGGAAAGGCCGGAAAGATCGATGTTGGCATTGCCTAAACCATAGTCCAAATCAAGGGAATAGGGTTTGGTGTCGGTGAGATACACTTTCCAGAATTTGTCGGAGATCTTTTCTTCTCCGCCACCGAATACCTGGTAGGAGATTTTTTTGCTCACCCCGCGTTGCCCCTCTTGTTCAAGTGCAAGTTTTACAAAACAAATGGCATTTTTTACTTCGTTGCTGAACGTATGGGCATATTCTTCAAGGTCCTGGTTGCTGTAAATGGAGAGGAGTTCTGCCGTTTGTCCAGCGCGGATAAAACAATTGCCCGTCTTGGCCTTCAGGCTCAGATCCACCGTTTGGCAGTTGTCCTGGTTGTCAACCGTGAACTGCTTTTTCATCTGGCCAACCACCGCTCCTGTGCACATTAGCCCCAACACTGCCAACGATAAGGTTTTCCCCATGACCCTTTTTACGAGTTTTATCCTGCTTAGGTTAAAACGGGTGAACCCATTGTTAAATGAATGTTAATATCACCCGTAATTGGTCATATACGGGATGGGCTGCCAAAGGTTGGAAAAAATCCTGTGGGGGCGTTGAATTCCTACTCCTGGCTGAAATACTCCTTCATTCTTTCGAAAAAGCCCTTTTCTGAGCTATCAGGATGAGGTTGAAAATTGGGCGATTGTCTCAAGTGCTCAAGCGTCGCCTTTTCTTCGCTGCTTAATTTCTTTGGGGTCCATACATTGATATAAATGAGCTGGTCGCCGGAACCGTAGCCATTAATATCTTTAAGACCTTTGCCCCTGAGGCGGAGTATTTTGCCCCCCTGAGTTCCGGGATCAATTTTGATCCGGACTTTCCCTCCCACAGAAGGCACTTCGACGTTTGTGCCTAGAGCGGCATCTACAAAATTGATGTGAAGGTCGTAGACGAGGTTGTTGCCATCCCGCTTTAGGTCTTTGTCTTCTTGCTCTTCGATCAGAATGAGAAGGTCTCCCGGAACGCCACCACCAGGAGCTTCATTGCCTTTTCCGCCCATTGAGAGTTGCATCCCATCGGAGACACCGGCTGGGATCTTGATAGAAATAAGGTCTTCCTTGGATACCAACCCGGAACCGTCAACGCCGGACGGACGTTTGTCTATAATCTGACCAGATCCCTGACAGGCAGGGCATGTTGAGGCAGAGACCATTTGACCCAGCATGGTATTCACCACTTTTCGCACTTGTCCATTGCCCTGGCAAGTCGTGCAGGTCTTGAATGTTACACCTTCTGCCCGGATCAGCCGGTTAACTTTAATTTTTTTCTCGACGCCATTAGCGATTTCATCGAGAGTGAGTTTCAGTTTGATGCGCAGGTTGGATCCCCGTCGCTGAGTGCTTCGTGAACTGCCACCGAAAAAACTTTCGAATGGACTTCCTCCGCCACCTGTGTTGCCGAAAATATCACCGAACTGACTGAAGATATCATCCATGTTCATATGGTGACCTTGGCCGCCCATGCCTGGTCGGTTGTGTCCAAAGCGATCGTATTGGGCTTTCTTGTCCGGATCACTGAGGACTTCATAGGCTTCTGCGGCCTCTTTAAATTTTTCTTCAGCTTCCTTATTGCCCGGATTTTTGTCCGGGTGAAACTGAATGGCCGTCTTGCGGTAGGCTTTCTTTATCTCCTCCGGCGTGGCGGACTTACTGATCGCGAGTATTTCGTAGAAGTCTCTTTTTGACATGTGCGGAGGTATTGACGTGTTAAAGTGTTGAGGTGTTGATGTTATTGGCTCAGCTACCAGTGACAACTTTCGCAAATCTGATAACCTTATCGTTTAGGAGATATCCTTTCTCGACTACATCGACAATTTTTCCTTTTAATTTTTCATCTCCTGGCACACTGGTGATGGCTTCATGAAGATCAGGGTTAAAGTCAGCGCCTTTACCTGCGTCCATTACTTTCACACCATATTGCTCGAGGACTTTTTTGAACTTGTTCTGTATCAGGAAGAAACCTTCAGACTCTTTTCCAACCATTTCCTTGAAGGATTTTTCGCCACGTTCGAAATCATCGGCAACGGTCAGGAGAGATTTCAACAGTTGTTCGTTAGCACCCTGGATCATTTCCAGTTTTTCTTTGGAGGTGCGCCGGCGATGGTTTTCAAATTCAGCATACAGACGCACATATTTGTCTTTTGCCTCTGACAATTCGTCTTGTAGCCTCTTCAATGGATCTTGCTCCATTTTTGGTTCTGCTTTTACTTCAGGCTCAGGTTGCTGAAAGGGTGGCGTTTCGCTCACAGAATCATCATGTTTATCCAGTTCTGGTTCAATATTGGTTGTGTTTTCCATGGTCATTTCTATGAACAAAGGGCAAAATGGCAAGAATTCTGCCAATTGATCAAATGTGCCAAGATGACCAACTTTTTGGGAATTCAGGAATTAGGTACGGGCATTGGGGAGCGGGGGTGGTAAACAGGATGTGACACGGTTGAGTGGACAAGGCACAATGCAACCCCGACTAATTCAAAAATGCTTTCGATATCATGAAGAGGGCAGAGCACAAGAGCAGGAAGAAGATCGACAGTCGGTAAGCATTAAACCTGCCTGCAACGAAGCCACTGCTCATCAATATTTCCATTTCTTCCAGGGGCAATGAATCGGGTGTATGAATAAACCCTTTGCCCCTTGACTTCATAGTGGCATAGAAGTATTCGGCAATCGGCTGCCCTGACATGTTCAACCACTTAAGGTTCCGGCCAAAGAGATTGGAGGAAAGCCTGTACTGATTTCCCCCCTTCAATTTCAGGAACGCCGGTCCCAGGATGCGGTTAACAATTTCTCCAATGAGGACATCATTTTTCTTTAGTAGAATTTTATTGTACCAAAATCCCACACGCTTGAACTGCAGGTTACCGTGGGTTGTAGAAAAATTTGCATTGGAACTGAGTTCCGTCAGTAGTGTGAGGGTCCCGATTTCCTGGTTTTCGATTTCGAACAAAAAACGACGGCCGCTCAGGTCCGCATTCTTCCAGGTAATGGTGCTCATCATTCTGTTATTTACATTCCAAGTTAAAGCGAACTTCCATAAAATAAAGGAATTGGTGATCAATGCAAACTCTTCCAAATCAAATCCTTCAATTCGACAATGCCTTGTTGGGTTATGGAGGAAATAAATGTGAAAGGAAGGTCGGGAGGGAGTTCATTCTTAATAGCCACTTTCAATTCATCATCCAGCAAATCTGATTTGGACACGGCAAGCAGCCGCTTCTTGTCCAGCAATTCGGGATTGTATTGTTTCAGTTCGTTCAACAGAATCTCATATTCCTTCTTGATGTCGTTTGAATCAGCGGGCACGAGAAACAGGAGGAGCGCATTTCGTTCGATGTGGCGGAGAAAACGGATACCAAGCCCCTTGCCTTCAGAAGCTCCTTCAATAATCCCGGGGATATCGGCCATAACAAATGATTGGTTATCGCGATAAGCCACCACCCCGAGGTTAGGAGTGAGCGTTGTAAAAGCATAGTCCGCAATCTTGGGTTTGGCCGCCGACACGACAGAAAGTAGTGTGGACTTTCCGGCATTCGGGAATCCCACCAGGCCAACATCCGCGAGCAGCTTGAGTTCAAGGATTATCCATCCTTCCTGTCCAGGCTCTCCGGGCTGTGCGTGCCGCGGAGCTTGTTGGGTAGAGGTGGCAAAAAAAGCATTGCCTTTGCCGCCACGGCCCCCTTTGCTCAGGACCACATCTTCTCCATCGGTATTGATTTCACAAATGAATTCATTGGAATCTGCATGTCGCGCGACAGTTCCCAATGGCACGTCAATTATTTCGTCTTTGCCATCGGCGCCTGTGCGGTCCTGACCTTCCCCTCCGATGCCATCCTGTGCCACCACATGTTTGCGGAATTTGAGATGAAGGAGTGTCCATAAGTTGGAGTTGCCCCTGAGAATAACATGACCGCCTCGGCCACCATCACCGCCATCAGGGCCTCCTTTATCAATGAATTTCTCACGGTGGAAATGCAAACATCCTGCTCCGCCATTGCCGGAGTGAGAATGAAACTTTACGTAGTCAATGAAGTTGGGATTGGACAATTGGGAATTTTAGCTGTTAGGTGATGAGTGCTAAATAATTGAGGGTGGATGCCGATGAATACTGAATAATGAATCAGGAAGTTGAAAAGTGCAGGTTGCCGGGGAGAGCTAGAGCCTGGCATCAATGACCTTGCAGATGTTCTTAAAAATTGAATCGACTTCTCCAATTCCCTGAATTCCGTTAAACTTTCCCTGGTTTTTATAATAATTTGCCACGGGAATGGTTTCATTTTCGTAGACCGTGATGCGGTTCTGAATTTTTGATTCATCCTGATCGTCTACGCGACCGGATGTTTTCCCGCGGTTAAGCAATCGCTTGACCAGTTCTGCCTTTGACACTTCCAATGCGATCATGCAGGAAATTGGCGTGCTTTTTCCGTTCATCAGTTTATCCAGGGCTTCCGCTTGTGCCACCGTTCTGGGGAACCCGTCAAAAATATATCCATTGATCTTTCCGTCCGACTTGATTTTGTCATCCACCATGTCGATGACCACCTGGTCGGGAACAAGATTGCCTGCATCCATGTATTGTTGAGCCAGTTTGCCGAGTGCGGTTCCCTCTTTAAGGTGCTTGCGAAACAGGTCTCCCGTCGAAATGTGGCTAAGCTGATATTTTTTAATGATTCCTTCGCTCTGCGTGCCTTTGCCGGCGCCGGGTGGGCCAAAGAGGACGATGTTAACCATGGCTAAATTATTAAAGTCAAAGTTTGCGAAGATACTTTACCCCCGGCCTCCCTCCAAATGGGGGTCCCTGGTGGGCTCAATGATTTTTGACGGATTAATTCCCTGAATTGCCTGGCGATGACTGTTTATAAATGTCTTTGAGATTTCTTCCCAGGCCGTCATAGTCCAGACCATATCCCAGGACAAATTCATCCTCGAGCTCGAAGCCCACGTATTTGACCTGAATATTTTTTTCTCTCGCCACTTGCTTACGCAGCAGGGAAACGGCCTCCACCGATTTCGCCCCCCGGTTCTTCAGATCCTCCACGAGTTTCTCCAACGTGAGTCCACTATCCACAATGTCCTCAATAATAATGATGTCGAGACCAAAAAGACTCTCATCGTGTCCAATCAACGTCTTCAATTGCCCCGTACTGGTGGTGCCACCGGCATACGAAGAGATCTTTACAAAGGAAACGCGGCAGGGGATTGTTATCTCTTTCAGGAGATCAGAAGCAAACATAAAAGAGCCATTGAGCACCGGCAGGAAAATGGGGGTCCTGTCTTCATAGTCGGCATTGATCTGGTGGGCAAGGCTGGCTACTTTCTTTTCGATGCGGTCTGACGGAATAAACTTCTTGAATTCGAGGTCTTTGAGCTTCATACGGGGATAACAAGTGCCAAAGATAGATGTTTTAATCAGGTCTCTGTCCCGATGGTGATCAATTCACAATCGATAACGTATCATTCCTGCAAATACCTATTTAGTGGTAGGTTGAGAATCAGGATGCAGGCGTTTTGAGTGATTTTCGAAATGCCTGATCCCTTGTCAATAATCATCGCCGATGGCAAAGTTATTTTTCCGGTACATCCATTGTCCTTTTGTAAAATCCGGAAACTCAACACTCGCACCACCCATTTGAATGGAAGATTCCGACAAAGGTGTGATCGCACTCCATGTAACTGCGTCGTACACATCCTGGGGAGGAGCAATTTTCCGCTTGGCTGATTCGATGAAGGCATTCAATACAAACCAGTCCATACCACCATGACCGGCTCCAGCCGCGTCGCTTCCATATTTTTTCCACAGCGGGTGGTCATACCTGTCAAACCAGGCTTGGGCTTCTTCCCACCGGTGTGCTTCCTTGCTCTGCCCATCTATGTAAATGGATTTATTTACATCCATCCAGATTCCATTGGTTCCTTGTACCCTGAATCCTATTGAATAAGGCCTGGGCAGGTTGGTATCGTGCTGAAGCAAAATTGTCTCTTCGCTGGCTGTGTGAATCATGGTGGTGACTATGTCTCCCAATTTGAAATTGACTTTGGCATTGGGATGATTTTCTCCTCCCTTCTTCACGATATAATTGTGCAGGCCTCGCGATTTGGTGGCATATGACACAAGTTGTGTGAACCGATTCCCGCGGTTGATGTTCGTCATCATGGCCAGCGGACCAATACCATGGGTAGGGTAGAGGTCTCCATTCCTGTTTACCGAGTGTTGGGTTCTCCATCTGGCTTCTGAGAATCCTTTTTCTCCAAACTCCACCCCACCGCCATACGGCTGGGTGCCATTATTGAATTTTACTTCAAGCAAGTCATGCTGATACCCGCCCTGAAGGTGAATCAGTTCTCCGAATATATTCTGACGAACCATGCTTAACACGGCCATGACATCGCGGCGGTAACAAACATTCTCCAGCATCATGAGGGGCATGCCGGTTCTTTCGCTGGTGTGCACCAATTCCCAGCACTCTTCGATGGTCATGCCTGTGATGACCTCACAGCCGACATACTTTTTGGCATTCATGGCATCGAGACACATGGCGGTATGCCATTCCCATGGAGTGGCGATGATCACAGCGTCGATATCCTTGTTCTCCAGGAGTCTTTTATATCCCAAAGGACCATCCATGATTAGCTGCGGCTTGGTTTTTCCTGATTTATTCACAAGCTCCATTGCCGAGTCCATCATCACTTGCTGTATATCGCACATAGCCACTACCTCGACATCGTTCCGGCGTAAAGCAAGTTCAAGATGATTTTGTCCGCGTAGCCCCACACCGATAAATCCCAGGCGAAGTTTTGATTCTTTGTCTTTGTCAAACAGGGTTCCGGAGGGGAGCAAGGTGAATCCGGCGCCTGCTGCGGCCGTTGTTTTAATGAAGTCTCTTCGTGATTTCATGAGCGTTTATCTTTAATTCTCTACAATTCTTTCATAAGCCACCCGTACAATTCAATCATTGAATCAATATCCTTCTTGTGGACTTTCTCGCGCGGTGTGTGTGGATGTTGTTCCGGCGCACCAACGAAGCACCAGTCAAATGGGTAGGGTGCCCGTTGTAATTCTCCGCCATCACTGGAACCGAGGCCCTCCACCTCCAATTGATGCGGGACCTGGTGCTTGGTGGCCACAGAAATGACCTTTTCTATAAAAGACCTCCTTGGAATATTCCGGTCCCTCAATGATATCGCTACTCCTTTGCCGTGTTCAACGCCATCCGAAACCCAGGTGATGTCGGAGATCAGGGCTTGCCGGATGCCGCATGACTCATAAATAAATTTGGCGAGGTAGGGAACAGATCCGCCACCATGTTCTTCCCAACTGCTGAAGACGATGACACCATCCTTCAGCTTTTCCGCCACCTTGAGCGCCACAAAGATTCCCAGGCGATCATCGAGGTAGGCCGATTCAATAAATTGTTTTGATTCTTTAAAGTCAATTTTATAGCTGAGTGGTGTGCCTCGTTCAATCGGTCTCCCGAACTTGTATAATGCGTGATGCTGTTTGTCAAATTCCAGTTCGCATTCAATGGGTCCATGACGATCATGACCCACCAGTTTTGTTCCAGCTTCGGCATCAGGACTACCCACCGATAGCAGCTGATTGTGATAACGAACCGTGAAACCGACAGAATCCATGTGAGCAAAAATGGCTGTCCGGGGTTTCCCGAATTTCAGCACTATACAATCCTGGAAGCCGTCTCCCGCAAAGATTATAGGTTTGACTTTCCAGTTCTTTTTCTCCTTTTGAACATAGCGCAGCAGAAAGTCACGGATATCGGACTCATGACCTGAAGTTCCCGGAATAGAACAGAGTTGCTGAAGTAGGTTCATGACCGCCCGAAACTACAAAATAAATGATTCAGGGAGGGTGAGATACAGAGGGTATAACAGCACGTAAATAATAGAAGTAATAGTGGGCCCCGAATCCGGAAAAGTTAAATTTGATTTAGATAATTGATCAACCTATGAATCTCAACATTGACGCCGCAAAACAAAACACCTTTGATGCTATTGTGGTGGGAACAGGCATCAGCGGCGGCTGGGCTGCCAAAGAACTGACTGAAAAAGGCCTGAAGACCCTGGTTCTCGAGCGTGGACGCGATGTTCGTCATGTGCTCGATTATCCTACGATGTCGAAGGACCCCTGGCAATTGCCTAATGCGAGCAGACTGTCAAATGAAGAATTGAAACTGTACCCGGTGCAGTCAAGAACCGGTTGGGTAGGTCAGCACAATAAGCATTTCTTCGTCAATGACCTTGAAAACCCTTATGATGAAACCAAACCTTTTGATTGGATAAGAGGATACCAGGTGGGTGGTCGATCCATTATCTGGGGCAAGCAGACCTATCGATTGTCGGACCTGGACTTCGAAGCCAATAGCAAGGATGGCTATGGAGTAGATTGGCCCATTCGATATAAAGACCTGGCTCCCTGGTATGATCATGTCGAGTCCTACATTGGCGTAAGCGGACAAGCTGAAGGACTTGCTCAACTCCCGGATGGAAAGTTCCTGCCTCCCATGGAAATGAATTGTGTCGAAGAACTCTTCAAGAATAAGGTTTCAGAAAAATTCGGTGGCCGCAAAGTCACCATCGGGCGTGTAGCCCACGTAACCGCTCCGCTTGCCCATGACCCCTCGCGTGGTGTTTGCCAGTCACGAAACATGTGCGACCGCGGCTGTCCGTATGGCGCTTATTTCAGCAGCAATGCGTCAACACTCCCTGCGGCCATGAAGACCGGCAACATGACCCTGAGACCCTTTTCCATTGTTCACTCCGTGATTTATGATGAGAAAAAAGGAAAAGCAGTAGGCGTAAAGGTGATTGATGGACAGACAAAAGAGGAAATTGAATTTTTCGCCAACATTATTTTTCTGAATGCTTCTGCTTTGGGAAGCACATTTATTTTGATGAACTCCATTTCGAATCGTTTTCCCAATGGCATGGGCAACGCCAGCGACCAACTGGGACGGAACTTAATGGACCATCAGTATCGCGCAGGTGCCGATGGAGATGTCGATGGATTTGAAGATAAATACTATATCGGAAGGAGACCCAATGGCATCTATGTTCCCCGGTTCAGAAATGTGGATAAAGACAAGCGGAAAGATTACCTCAGGGGATTTGGCTATCAAGGAGGTGGAAGTCGCCAGGGATGGTGGCGTGGAGTAGCAGAGCTGTCTTTTGGTGCCGGCCTAAAAGAAATGCTCACCATACCGGGTGGTTGGCGATTCGGTATGGGAGGTTTCGGCGAATGTTTGCCTTATCCGGAAAACCGTGTTACGCTCAACAAAGACAAGAAAGATGCCAATGGATTGCCGACGCTTACCATTGATGCAGAGTGGAAAGAAAATGAAAAGCAAATGCGAAAGGACATGAAAGAAGCTGCTTCTGAAATGCTCGAAGCATCCGGGTTCAAAAATGTAAGGATGTTTGATGACCCTGACAACATTGGCCTGGGAATTCATGAAATGGGCACGGCGCGGATGGGGAAGGACCCAAAAACATCCGTGCTCAATAAATGGAACCAGGTGCA
>JANYHW010000198.1 GCA_025358885.1 Cytophagales bacterium
CCATCACCCGGCCGGATATCATCAAGGACATTCACCGCCAGTATTTTGAAGCCGGAGCCGATATCGCGGAGACAAATACCTTCAGCGGGACCACTATTGCTCAGGCGGATTACCGCCTCGAAGATGCCGTATATGACCTCAATTTTCAATCAGCCAGGATTGCCAAAGAAATTGCGCTTGAGTTTACTTCGAAGGACCCAGCCAAACCTCGTTTTATAGCCGGCGCAATTGGACCTACGAACAAGACGGCATCACTTTCTCCGGATGTGAACAACCCTGGTTATCGTGCCATTACTTTTGACCAGCTGAAAGAAGCCTTCAAATTTCAGGTCAAGGCGCTTGTAGAGGGAGGTGTAGATTTGCTCCTCTTTGAAACGATCATAGATACCCTGAATGCAAAGGCCGCCCTGTTCGCTGCCGGGGAATATTTTGATGAAATCGGCAGAGAGATTCCCATTATGGTATCCGGAACCATCACCGATGCAAGCGGGCGTACCCTGTCCGGTCAGACCACCGAAGCTTTCCTGATATCCGTATCGCATATTCCTTTGCTAAGCATTGGACTAAATTGCGCGCTGGGTGCCAAGGCCCTGCGCCCATACCTGCAGGTGCTCAATGAGCAGGCGCCTTTCTTTGTTAGTGCATATCCAAATGCTGGTCTTCCAAATGAGTTCGGTCAATATGATCAAGGCCCTGCTGAAATGGGTGAGCAAATTGAAGAATTTCTAAAAGAAGGACTGGTCAACATCGTGGGAGGATGTTGTGGAACTACACCGGACCATATCCGCGTGATTGCTGCGCTGGCGGCCAAGTACAAGCCCAGGGAGGTGGTCGTCAATGCCTGATCATTTCCTCAGACTTAGTGGCCTTGAAGCTGTCACGGTTACACCGGCTTCCAATTTCGTTAACATCGGTGAGCGAACGAATGTCACCGGCTCAGCAAAATTTCTAAAGCTCATCAAAGAAGACAAATTTGATGATGCCCTAACGGTTGCACTGGATCAGGTCAGGGGAGGTGCTCAGGTGATTGATGTCAACATGGACGAGGGTATGCTGGACTCGGAAGCGGCCATGGTGAAATTTCTGAACCTAATGGCAGCCGAACCGGAGATATCCCGGATTCCAGTCATGGTTGATTCATCCAAATGGAATGTCATTGAGGCTGGTCTCAAATGTCTGCAAGGGAAGAGTATTGTAAACTCAATCAGCCTTAAGGGAGGGGAAAATGAATTTATCCGGCAGGCTAAATTGGTAAAGCGATACGGTGCTGCTGCCGTGGTGATGGCGTTTGATGAGCAAGGCCAGGCTGATACTTATCAGCGCCGAATTGATATCTGTAAGAGGGCTTATGATATCCTCGTTCAGCAGGTGAAGTTCCAGCCGCAGGACATTATTTTCGATCCGAACATTTTTCCTGTCGCTACAGGTATTGATGAGCATCGGAATTACGCCCTTGATTTTTTCAAGGCCGCCAAATGGATACGTGCCAATCTTCCTTATGCCCACGTCAGCGGCGGTGTAAGCAACGTATCATTCAGTTTTCGCGGGAACCAGTTGGTGCGTGAAGCCATGCATTCTGTATTCCTGTATCATGCCATCAGCAATGGAATGGACATGGGTATAGTGAATCCGACGATGTTGGCCGTCTATGATGAAATACCAAAGGATCTGCTGGAAAGAGTGGAAGATGTGCTGCTTAACCGCCGTGACGATGCGACCGAACGCCTCCTGGAATTCGCCGAGACAGTCAAGGGATCGGCCAAAAGGAAAGAGCAGGATGATGAGTGGAGAAAAGGTACGGTCGAGGAGAGGATCACCCATTCCCTGGTCAAAGGTGTAGTTGACTTTATTGAGCAGGATATTGAAGAAGTCCGGAAGAAATTTGATAAACCACTGCACGTCATTGAAGGTCCCCTGATGGCTGGCATGAACGTGGTTGGGGATTTGTTTGGAGCTGGCAAAATGTTCCTGCCTCAGGTGGTAAAAAGTGCCCGTGTCATGAAGAAGGCCGTGGCTTATCTGACTCCCTACCTCGAAGAAGAGAAAAGAAGGAGCGGCCAGGTTGGCAAACCGGCAGCGCGTATTCTTATGGCCACGGTAAAAGGCGATGTCCATGATATAGGCAAGAATATCGTTGGCGTTGTACTTTCGTGCAATAACTACGATGTCATTGATCTGGGTGTAATGGTACCGACCGAAAAGATCATCGAAGCGGCGAAGAAGGAGAAGGTAGATATTATCGGTTTGAGTGGACTGATCACACCATCATTGGATGAAATGGTCCATGTGGCCAGGGAAATGCAGCATGAGAAAATGGAGCTGCCGCTTATGATTGGTGGAGCCACAACATCGCGCATCCATACTGCTGTGAAAATTGATCCCATGTACAGCGGACCTGTCATTCACGTGCTGGATGCATCACGCTCCGTACCGGTTGCCAGTGAATTCATCAACACCGAAACCCGGGTTGGCTTTAAAACAAGGATTAAAGCGGAATATGCTCAGCTTCGGAAGGATCATGAAAACAGGCAGTCGGAAAAGAACTATATCACCCTGAGTAATGCACGCAAGAACCATGTAGCTATTGACTGGAGTAAATTCGAGTCGACAAAGCCGGCATTCATCGGTAAAAAAGTTTTTCTCCAATACCCATTGAAAGAACTCAGGAAGTATATTGACTGGACCCCTTTCTTCCAGACATGGATGCTATATGGGCGGTATCCGGATATTTTCAAAGACCCTAAAGTTGGAGAAGAAGCCAGAAAATTATTTGCGGATGCGCAGAAGATGCTGGATAAGATGGTTGCTGGCAATGGGTTGCAGGCAAATGGCATTGTTGCTTTCTATCCGGCGCAGGCAACCGATGCAGATGATATTACACTCTACAAAGATGATGAGAAAATTGTGCCATTGACTACACTCCATTTTCTCAGGCAGCAAAACAAGAAGGCGGCAAATCTGCCAAACTTTTGTCTTGCTGATTTCATTGCCCCGGCTTCGAGCGGAAAATCGGATTACATCGGAATGTTTGCCGTTACCGCAGGGGTGGGTATTGAGAAATTGATTGCGGAATACAAGGCGCAACAGGATGATTATCAGGAGATCATGGCCAAAGCCTTGGCAGACCGGCTCGCAGAGGCATTTGCCGAATGTCTACATGAAAAAGTAAGGAAGGAACTTTGGGGCTATGCTAAGGATGAAAATCTTCCGATCGAAGGTATCATTCATGAGCAATATGTGGGCATTCGTCCTGCACCGGGATACCCTGCTTGTCCAGATCACACGGAGAAGACAACCCTCTTTGAAATTATGGACGTCGAGAAGGAAACGGGCATCATGCTTACCGAGTCATTAGCCATGTATCCCGCCTCATCTGTAAGTGGATATTATTTTTCTCATCCTGACTCTTCCTACTTTGGACTTGGTAAAATTGAAAAGGATCAAGTGAAGGAGTATGCAGAGCGGAAAGTAAAGTCGATCCAAGAGGTTGAGAAGTGGCTGGGGTCGAATTTGAGTTATTAAAGTGTTGAAGTGTTAACGTGTTGAAGTGTTGAGGTTATTGGACTCTCTGAGACTATTAGGATTTCATGGAGGGCTGTTCTAGGTGTTGGAGTGTTTGGGAATTATCTTTATGCCTGGACTATGAATGATGGCAAAGACTGAGAAGTTTGAGGATTTGAAGTGCTGGCAGTCTGCGAGAGAGCTGGTAAAGATGGTTTATGAGGTGTGCGAGAAGGACAAACTGTCGAAAGACTTCGAAACCCGTGGCCAGATTAAGCGAGCAGCATTGTCTGTTATGAACAATATTGCTGAAGGATTTGGGAGGAATGGCAATAAAGAATTTATCAGGTTTTTAGATATATCTCAAAGTTCGGCCATTGAGGCAAAGAGTATGAGCTACGTATTGACAGATATCAAGTATTTACCGGAGGAGAAGATTGCGGCAATTCAAATGAAAGCCGAAGAAACTAAAAGCATCACCTTAGGCCTTATTCGTTATCTCCGGACAAGAACTTAACAACTCTCTACACGTCCGCACCTCAACACTTCAACACATCTATGAAAGTCATCGATCACATCAAAAACGCCAATGGCAAGACCCTTTTCAGCATCGAAATCCTTCCACCGCTCAAGGGTGAGAATATCCGAACCCTCTTCGATAACCTTGATCCACTGATGGAGTTCAAGCCTCCATTCATTGATGTTACATATCACCGGGAGGAGTATGTGTACAAAAAGAAAGAGAATGGACTTCTTGAGAAGAGTTCTACCCGGAAAAGACCCGGAACTGTTGGAATTTGTGCTGCAATTCAGAACAACTATAAAGTGGATACTGTGCCGCATATCATTTGTGGAGGGTTCAGCCGGGAGGAAACGGAGAATGCATTAATAGACCTTCATTTCCTGGGCATCGACAATGTACTTGCTCTGCAGGGCGATGCGATAAAGACCGAGGCAAAGTTCGTAGCAAGTCCCGATGGTCACAAGTATGCTTCCGAGCTGTTGGGACAGATTGTCGCCATGAACAACGGGAAGTTTCTTGATGAGGACCTTGAAAATGCTTCCCCGACTAACTTTTGTGTTGGTGTGGCGGGATACCCTGAAAAGCATTTCTCATCGCCAAACCTCAAGTCCGACCTGAAGTTCCTCAAGCACAAGATTGACCTTGGAGCAGAGTACATCGTCACCCAGATGTTTTTCGAGAACAAGTGTTATTTTGAATTTGTAGAAAGGTGTCGTGAGGCCGGGATCACTATTCCAATCATCCCTGGAATTAAACCGATTACCGCCAGGGCACAGGCAACGGTATTGCCAACCATTTTCCACATCGACTTGCCGGAAGAATTGGCGGACGAAGTGGAAAAGTGTAAGGACAATGCGGCCGTAAGGCAGGTTGGAATTGAGTGGGCCATCCGCCAATCGAAAGAACTGATGAAGTTTGGAGTACCGACTCTCCATTTTTACTCCATGGGCAAGTCCGATCCTATATACAAGATTGCAAGCCAGTTATTTTAGTCAGCCTCGGTTCAAAGCAAAAAAAAGGCCCCGTGAAAGAGGCCTTTTTTTGTTCTAAAGAATGATGTCAGTTGATAGGTAATCCAGTCGCACTGTATTTGCTGATATCCGTCAACGGTACAGTTGATCCAAACTTATCATTAATGGCTTGTATGAAGACTGTAGACAAGAAGGCGTAGCCACGTGTGTTGGGGTGAACACCATCTTCTGAATAAATACCGGTTGGAGGATTGATGTTGGGAGTAATGGTCACTCCATTCATAACACCGGCCTTGTTCGAGACCAAAGCAACCAGTGCAGCGTTCACGTCAGCCAGTGCAATTCTGGAAGAATTAGACGCCGCCAGACCCGAGATGGTTGAGTTGAAAGCATCCCGTGCCGCCTTGATGGCCGTGATCTCTGTTGGAATAAGGCAGTACTGATCGCCCAGTGGCACCGTTACCCCGTTTACTTTGGTGGGATCACCACCCACCAATGTCCCCAACACGGAACCCGTCGAAAGCGGAATTACATCTGTGGCAGTGGTTTGTCTCACCTGAACGTAAGGAGCAAGAGCCGCTCTTTGAGGATCAGTAATAGCACCGGCAGTTTTCAATGCATCGAAATAGGGGCCAAGATTTGTGAGCGTCTCATCAGTTATGAGAATTTTGTTGGTACACGATGCGGCAAAAGATACTTTACGAGTACCTATTTCTGCTACGAGAGCCGGACCGATACCGAATGCCGTCGCGTTGGCAACAAGTCCGTCCAACGCTGCATTGTATCCAGCAAAGCCAGAACTGACGACAGAGGCGGTGGCTGCGTCAAGGGGAATGGGGTTGTAGGATACCGATGTAAAGTGGGGCATAACGAAAATGTCCGGGAAGTTTCCAATAACACCCTTTAGGTTTGTATTGGATCCCAACATCGCACTAAGGGCTGCACCATATTGGCCTGCGAAAGCTGCGGATGAATTCAATGGCGCCTTGGTAGGATCACCGCCAAAGGCTGCATACAGAAAAAAATCGTCGAGGCCAAGCCACATCATAAAGAACGAACCTTGTGCGGCAGCAGCGTCTCCAATAATGGTAGAAGTTCCTGTGCCAGGGTAAGCGAGCCTGGCATAAAATGGACTGAATCCTACTGCAGGATTTGGATTGCCCCAGTTGCCTGTGGCGCTAATCAATGCTTGTCCAAGGGTAATTGCGGGCACTCCAAAATTGTTTAAAGTAGCTTTAGAACCTGTATAAATGAAAGCGGGATTAAGAGCAGGATTTGGAACCGCTTCCAAATTCCCCAGAGCATACTTTTGGGCGGTAGGCTTTGGCGATACGGTGCCCGTAGCACAGTCAGGAGTTGTTCCATACTGAAGCAGCAGCCTTCCTTGTACCTTGTTGTCGGTGCCCGGGTTAGGTGTAATGAACAGGTTATAGCCAAGGGTAGCTTTGATATCAGGCTGTACGAACGCACCTCCACCCAACCCTGTCACTGCAAATTGCTTGGCCATAATGGCCGGAAGTGAATTGGTCTGCCCGTCTGTGAAGAGGGCTCCACCCTGAACGCCCGCCACAAATGAATTGCCGATGGCAACGAACTTGGTGAAACTAACCGAACCTGAAATGGGGGCAGGTCCTGGTTCCGGTGTTGGTGCTGCAATCGGAACGATGGGCTCTTGCTTACACGAACTTGCCAGGAGTATCGTGATTAGAAGTATATGTGAAAATTTTATCTTTTTCATATCTGTAATTTTTAGAAGGTCTAACCCTTATTTCAAGAATTCGTCAAACGTGAGGGAGATGTAATAGGTCTGTCCTACAAATGGAGAACCCAAATTCGTTCGGTAGTCGCCTCCACCAATATTGGTTCCTCCGATTTTGATGATCGTTTTCATCGATGTCACTTTGTAATTCACCTGAGCATCGACCACACCGTACTTGGGAACATTCCATTGTCCATAAGTTGATGACCAGAAGAATCCATCTTGATAACGGAAGTTTACATTGAAACCAAGGTTCTTGGCTACCTTCCGGTTACCTAAACCGATGCTGTACTTGTTCTTGGGTGTGTTGAATCCTGCACGGAAATCCGGCGACTCATTTGCTGTATAATCTGCCCAGCTGTAATTACCCATGAGGGTAAAATTCTTCGGCAAGCTATAGGTCAGACCAACGCCGACGCCTTGCGTTGTTACTGTCTCGCTTGAGTTAGTATAGGGTGCAAATAATGTTCCTGCGTCGATTGGGCTGCCTTGTTGGGTGGTCGCATTCTTGCTGGCGACTATTTGACCACCGATAAATCCAGTGTAGGAAGTATAGTAGTAATTCAGGTCAACCAATAATTTCTGCATAATAACTCCCTTGTAACCAATCTCATATGCCTGGAGCTGTTCAGGTTTGACATACGATACATTGGCAGTCTGCAGAAGTGCTGAGTTGCCGCCTACAGGAACACCTGTAGTAGGGTTCAAGGTGCCGCCTGATGCTTTGAATGCATTGTAGGATGTCTGTGTCCATGCTCCGCCATTGTGAATGCCATATCGGGCAGCATTGGCTTCTACACTGCCGAGCAGGATACCACTCGAAGAAGGGAAATAGATGTATTGAGCCTGTGTATCTGGGATTCTAAATCCTGTTTGATAGGAAGCCCGGAAATTGCTATTTTGATCGATAGAATATACTGCCGACAACCGTGGCGTGAAATGGCCATCAAAGTTGTCGCTCTTATCATAGCGGATTGAACCAGTGACCTTCAACTTTTCTGCAATAGTCTTTGCGACTTGAGTGTAGACGCCATATTGGTTGATCTTTATTCGTTGAAAATTGATACCATCATTCGGCGCTTCATTAAAAATTGTTCCGTTGGAAAAGAGGTCGTATTGGCGATAGTTTCCACCCACCACTACTTCGGCCCAATCAATCTTTTTGAAATTATAGTACCCTTC
>JANYHW010000208.1 GCA_025358885.1 Cytophagales bacterium
TTGAGCAATTGAAGTCCAGAGGCTTTAGCCATCTCAATGAACGCGGTTTTCCTATCCTGAGTAATTCCATATTCAGACTCAATTTCCCGAAACAGTGGATCCATAACTTTCACTTGTATCCTGCTTCCTTCAGAGATGGATGTCAACACCTCAGATGTTCCTTCCCCACCATCTGCCAAAGGAATGGCCATAACATGCATGGGGAGATCGATCAATGATAGTCCCTCTCGTATTGCCCGGCAGGCCTCATCCGCGGTGAGGGAGCCTTTGAATTTGTCGGGGGCGATCAATATTGTCAAAGCAGAAGGAATAGAATAATGGACGTTACCAGCGCTGTTATTCCCTGAATGAGGGTCATTGGTGTGAATATTTGCAAGGCGTCCCTTGAACCAACCCCCCCAAACTGAGAGACAACCCAAAAGTAGGAATCATTGGCATGAGACACAGTAAAGGCACCACCACCGATAGCTACCACCAAAATGGATAATTCAACCGGAGTAACCAGTCCGGCCGAACTCGCAAGTGGGGCCATGAGGGAACTTGTAATAATCATGGAAGAGGTGCTTGACCCTTGCGCTGTTTTTAATATTGCCGCCAGGAGCCACGCAAAAATCAGAAAGAAAGTACCCTCCAGGTGAGATCCTGTTGCATACGAAGAAATATGCCCGGCAATACCGCTTGCCTTGATCATTGCTCCAAAGGCGCCGCCCGCTCCGGTTATCAGAATTATAATGCCTGCGTCTTTCAGGGCTTCTGAAATCCAATCAGGCCAGTCCTTATCTTTTTGGCGATCAATCAGCAGCAGCGAGAGTGTGACACCTATTAACAGTGCAACTATCGGAAGCCCGAGAATGCTCAAACCTATTACCGCCGGATGAGTCGGGGATATCAGATTTCCCACTGATGCAGCTCCAATCAATGCAATAGGCAAGGTGAGGGGAAGAAATGCCTGCACCCAATGAAACCGTTTTCCATCTGTATCGACGGAATGATGGGCTTGATTAACTATTTGCATCCTAGATCCTGTTTTGAGCGCATAGAAATAGGATGCCAACACAACAGGAATAGATGCAGCGAGTCCCACCCCAATGACGAGTCCAAGTTGGTCACCCAAACCAAAGGTAGCTGCGGCAGCCAAGGGACCGGGGGTAGGGGGTACCATTACATGAGTTGTGTAAAGGCCTGATGACAGTGCCAGCACAAGGGTTCCCGCGCTGGCAGAAGTTTTCAAGGCGAGAGCGGGTATAAGGCGGGAGAGGATAATAAATCCGGAATCACAAAAAACAGGAATACCCACCAATGCGCCAATGGTCGCAATTGCCAACACTGGCCGGCGGTCCCCAAATACTTTGAGAATTCCAGTGCTGATAACTTCCATGGCACCCGTTTTCTCCAAGACCATACCCAATACTGCACCCAAGGCAACGATGATTCCGATTTGCTGCAGCATCTGACCAAAACCATTCTGCAGGATAGGAATAATATCGGACACAGGGATACCCACAATGAATGCAAAAAGAAATGATGAGAAGAGCAGGGAGAAGAATGCATTTAATCGAATGTATCGCGGCCATAGCGCCATGCAGAGGATGGAGATAAGGAGGCCTGCAAGGATCCTGAAGGTTTCAACATTCATGGCGCTTGATCACAAAGAGTGGGTGCATCATGCTCTATATGGAATATAGGGAAACACTTCTCCAGTCTTGAACTGAATTTTACCGGCAGGAAGTTCGAGAAATCCATCTACCATCTTCAGGTTTGCAAAATCTCCGGAGCCTCCTCCCGGACGAGGATAAGCCATAAGCCTGCCGGATTCATTTTGGGCTTTCACTTCAAGAAAATATGAAAGTTCCGGACTGAATTCGAAGTCTTCGGCCAGTATTGCAAAGGCAGGTGATGGCTCAACGCCCATACTTTTCAAAAGCCAGGGCTGGATGTATCGGTAGAAGCACAAGAATGTAGAAACCGGATTTCCCGGCAAAGCAAAGACCACCTGTTTCTTTGTCACGCCAAACCAAAATGGCTTTCCGGGTTTTTGACTCACCTCGTGAAATAATCTTTCAACCCCCAATGACTCCAATGCGTCAGGCACAAAATCAAATTTTCCCTTGGACACCCCTCCCGTCAGGATAATGAGCTGGCGGTCTATCAGGATCTTGGCGAGATCTCTGTCGATTACATTCCTGTCATCGGGCAGATGAAAGAGGTCGGCGTGACCTCCCATTCGAGTCAAGGCAGCCAGCAGGGTATAACTGTTGGACCTCCTGATTTGGTGAGCCAGCGGTGGGTCGCTGATTTCCACCAATTCATTCCCAGTAGACACAATGGCCGCTTTTGGAAAGGAAAGAACAATAACATTCCTCCTTCCTACGGATGCAAGCAATGTCACTTCTGAAGCTGCAATGATGATTCCAGGTGCAAGGAGTACGTCCGCTTTTTTTGCATCATGGGCGCGGGCGTGAACGCTTTGACCTCTTTGTATGCCGGCGGCCTTTACTTTAGCAATCTTATTGACAATGCTAACATCTTCATATCGGATCACGGTATCACATCCCACCGGCAACATGGCCCCGGTCATCACTTCAATGCAGTTGTGGGGATCTTTCAGCGTGACACGGGGCTGACCTGCTGCCAGGATACCCTCGACCCTAAAGTCCCTCCAGCCGTCCTGGAAGGCCTCGAAAGGAATAGCGATTCCATCCATCGCCACACGGTCAAATGGGGGTAGGTCGCGGTCAGCCTTGATGGGTTCTGCCAGGATTCTGCCCATGGAATGCTCGATGGGAATTGATTCCTTATCCGGTCGATAAAGGTGGTTTTGGATGATGGCTGTTGCGTCGGAAACAGTTATCATGAATTGGTTATTTTTGATTCAAGTTAATGAGAAATCCACCAATGGCGCCAAGGCCTACGAACCCAAAAAGGAACCAGCATGAAAAGTGAATTTAGCCATATAGACAAGGCCGGTAACCCGACGATGGTCGATGTTTCGGAAAAAAAAATAACCCGGAGGGTTGCCAGGGCACAGGCGATTGTGTTTTTGGGTAAGAAGATTTTGTCGGAGATCAGGAACAATGAACTAATCACACGCAAAGGACCGGTATTTCAAACCGCAATTATTGCCGGGGTGATGGGCGCCAAGAAGACTGCGGAAATCATCCCGTTATGCCATCCACTTGGACTGGAGGATTGCCAGGTCCACATCAAGATAAAGGGCAAAAGGGCATACATTGAATCCCTTGCCACCATAACCTCAAAGACAGGCGTGGAAATGGAGGCCTTAACGGCCGCTACCGTTGCCGCTCTTACGATCTATGATATGTGCAAGGCCCTTTCGCATGATATTATTATCGAAGAGATCAAATTGCTGGAAAAGCGGGGAGGAAAGACGGACTACAAACGAGGGTAGTATTTCAGTGAAAAACTTTAAGGAGAGAGGTAATATTACATTCCAAACTGGATGAGGGCCTCCACATCCATTTATTTCAAAAAGTCCACAGAATGAAGAGGTTGCGCCTACACACTTTAATAGTGAATTAAGATTCAGGTCCTCAAAAAATTTCAGTCACACCTAAATGTGAGCCCAAATCTTACGGCAACAAAGGACCGTCAATTAATCCCAAACAATTTTGCCATCCCGTGGCTACTTTAGATGGAAATAGTTGACCATGAAATCTTTCAAATTGCATGAGTTGGGAGTGAACCCCATATACCGTGATATACTCCTGGTGCTGCTGATTGGACTTTTTGCCTCCATCGGGCTTTTCACAATGGGGTATATGGTTTTTTCCCAGGCATAACGACAGCGTACAAAGACCAATACCTGGCCCTGGTCAGTTCAGCTGTGTTGCGACGGTTGGTCTGGCGCCGACCCATTCCTCGCCATCGTCAAATACTTCCTTTTTGAAAATCGGAACCTTTTCTTTCAGGGCATCGATAATATATTGGCAAGCATCAAAGGATTCCTTTCTATGTTTGGTAGAAACTGCAACAACGACCGCCACCTCACCGGGCTTTAGTGTTCCAATCCTGTGACTTATCGCCCATCCCATCAAGGGCCAACGGTGAGCGGCCTCATCAATTATTTTTCGGGTTTCCGCTACCGCCATACTTTCATATGCTTCGTACTCCAGCCACACCACCTTCTTGTTGTGCGCAGTATCGCGTACCGTTCCAATGAATACATTAACCGCCCCTCCACCCAGGCTGGAGGCCGTTTCGATGACTTTCTGTACATCGATGGGTTTTGCTGTGATTTTGATCATGATTAGTAGCTTTTGGTAAGGGTGAAATGCCAAATGAAAGTAATAAGTCATCACCTAAATATCAAGCTTTCTTCATACAACAAATTCTGAATTAAGATTCAGTTGCTACCTTTAATGACAGGCCAAAATTTGGCCTTCACCATGTTAGACCAAAGGGAAACATCACGTTACAGCCGTCAAATCCTCCTGCCCGAATTGGGCCTGGAAGGTCAGCAAAGGCTTAAAAACGGCAGCGCACTTGTGATTGGTGCCGGTGGGCTGGGTTCTCCCGCTTTGTACTACCTGGCGGCTGCCGGGGTTGGTCGTCTTGGCGTACTTGATTTTGACAAGGTGGACGAGAGCAATCTGCAACGGCAAATTCTGTATACGACAGCGGATGTTGGCAAGCCGAAAGTTCATGCTGCAGTGAAAAGGCTTGGTGATCTGAACCCCAATGTTCTGATCGAGGCGCATCCGGGTGTGTTGAATACGCAAAATGCAATGGAGATCATATCGCACTATGACGTGATCATCGACGGCTCTGACAATTTACCAACCAGGTACATGGTGAATGATGCGTGTGTGCTCATGAAGAAGACGCTCATCTACGGTGCTATCTTTCAATTTGAAGGACAAGTCAGCGTGTTTAACCAGCCTCAACAGGATGGGACCAGGGGTCCTAACTACCGTGATCTGTTTCCAGAACCTCCCCCGCCGGAAATGGTACCATCATGCAATGAGGGTGGGGTATTGGGTGTCTTGCCTGGCATCATCGGTTCCATGCAAGCCAATGAGGCAATCAAAATAATGGCTGGAATTGGTACTTCGCTAAGCGGTCGACTCATGATTTTTGACAGCCTGGATTTCACCGCAAGGTTCCTTAAACTCAAGAGCAATCCAGACAATCCTGTTTCCGGGAGCGGGGCGACAATCCATAGCCTGATTGACTATGAAGAATTTTGCAATCCATCCCACAAGACAGAAGTGCACCTGAAAGAAATCGATCCGGCGGGGCTGAAAGAACTCCTTGCGCACGGAACGAGAATTCAAATCATAGATGTCAGAGAACACTTCGAATACACCGCCGACAATATAGGAGGGTTGAATATTCCATTATCCGCGATATTGGAAAATGTAAAATTGATTGAAAAGGATATTCCGGTAGTAATCCACTGCAGGAGCGGTCAGCGGAGTGCAGAAGCCATACGGCGCCTTCAACCCCTTGGCTTTACGAATTTATTGAATCTAAAAGGCGGACTGGCGCGATGGAGGAGCGAATCAGGTGATGACTGAACGGTATCTTGAATTATTCCAGATAGGGATCAAGAAATTAGTCAGACATCGGCAAGGTATTTTTCAAGCTCCAATATACTCTCAAGACTGTGTGCGGAGCGGAATACATCTATTTGAGGTAATGCCGCTTTCATCCCACGCGCAAGAGGTTCGTAGCCTTGCATACCCTTTAGGGGATTGAGCCAAATCAGTTTCCGTGTTCTTCGTTTGATTTTGCCTAGCTCTTTCGAAAGTAATTCCGGTGCACCGGTGTCAAGACCATCACTTAGAATAATCGTCATAGATCTTCTGTTGAGTGTCCGTTTGGCATGCAACTCATTGAACGATTGCAGACAGGTACCAATCTTTGTTCCGCTTGACCAATTGTCTGCCCCGGCTGACAACTGTGAAAGTACATGCTCCAGGTTCTTGACTCTCAAATACTCCGTTATTCTAATCAGTTTGGTACTGAAGATGAAACCTTCTATGTTCTGAAAATGCGTGCGCAAAGCAAGAATGAAACGCAGGAGGTAAAAACTGTACTTGTCCATGGATCCGCTTACGTCGAGTAAGATCACCAACCGGTTCTTGTTAGGCTTCTTATCCTTTAGTTTCAGTTCCAGCATTGTCCCTCCAAGTCCAATACTGCTGCGAATTGTTTTGCGGATATCAATCAATCCCTTTGAATTAGAATGCCTGAATTTTTTCTTCAAGCGTCTGCTCATTTGTTTCCAGAGGTTCATGGCCAATTTTTCCAGCCGGGTGCTGTCAATGTCCGACACTTTGGAGAAATCTGTTTTTCTCAGTTTTTCAGTAGGATTGGCACCTGAAACTTCGCTGGTTTCTTCTTCCTTACCCTCTTGGACGGCGCCCTTTCCCATAAATACCAACGATCGGATGGCAGGCTTTTGGGTGTTTATTCTACTTTTGATATCAACGCTGCTTTTCTTGTATTCATAGGGAACGTCCCAATACCTGGAGAATATTTCGTCAAACAATAGCGGGTGATCAGCCGAACTGCAGAAAATGGATTTCAAGGCATATCGGAATAAGGTCTTGTCACTGATAAGACCCAAAGCAGCCACTTTGAGTGCTTCCTGCGCTTCCCGGATTCCAACATTCAAATTGCTTGATCGTGCATAGTCGGCAAAGCCAATAATGGATTCTGTTAGGTCACGATAATCCCGATACGATGGTGTGGACATTCGTTGCAAACTTTACAGTTTTGACTCCTCCATGAGCCGTGAGAGCCCCTCGGTCTTGACCTTTTCCGTATCGGCAAAGGACTTCAAGACTGAACCTAAAGTTTGCGAGAATGACTCTTCATCAAGGTCTTTTTTCCCAAGGGCATGAAGGCTCATGGCCCAGTCCAGCGTTTCGGAAATCCCTGGAGATTTTTCGAGTTCCTTATTCCTCAATACGTTGATAATCTTTACCAACTGTTCCGATAGCTTTTGTCCGATGTCCGGGAGATGCTTGTGCACAATCTTCACTTCTTTATCAAAATCCGGGTAGCTCACCCAATGATAAAGACATCTTCGGCGTAGTGCATCGCTAAGCTCTCGCGTTCGGTTGGAAGTTAAGATGACAAAAGGAGGGTAAGTGGCCTTGATGGTTCCGAATTCGGGAATGCTGATTTGATAGACGGACAGAAGTTCAAGAAGGAATGCCTCAAATTCTTCGTCTGCTCTGTCAATTTCATCTATCAGCAATACGGGTGATTTGTCCTTGCCCGAGATTGCCTGGAGCAATGGACGGGGCATCAGGAAGTCCTTGCCAAAAATATGCTTCTCTTTCTCCACGTCCGTCTTTTGATTGGATTCCTGGATTTTGATGGAGAGTAATTGCTTTTGATAATTCCACTCATAAACGGCCGAATGGACATCAAGACCTTCATAACACTGCAACCGGATCAGGTCCGTTTGGAGGTGTCTAGCCAGGAAGTTGGCAACCTCTGTCTTGCCCACACCCGGATGACCCTCCAGGAGCAAGGGCTTCTGTAGTTTAGTCATCAGGTACAAGACTGTAGCCAATTCTTCATCGACGACATATCCGAGTTTGTCGAAGGATTGAACGAAAGAAGACACCTCTTTTATCATGACTTGTCTTTATTCGTGCCTCCGAAGATACCGCCGATGCTGCTCTTGAGTACGGTCCCCATCATGGAAGCACCGCTCATCGAATTGCTTACGTCTTTCCCAGCCAACATGTCCTTGAAATTATCTACGAACTTGTTGAGCATTTGATCCGAGACATCCTTGATTAACCTGGCACCAAACTGGGCAAGCACTCCACTGATTGAAATCTCCATCATGAACTTCACGTTGGTGCCTCCGTTTAATTCAAACAAGGTGCCATTCATATTCATATCTGCGGTCCCTTTTCCCTTAGAATCTACGCCTTTGGCGATCAGGGTCATGTGATGACCGGTATGGTCCATTTCGGTGATGGTGATCTCGCCATTGTAACTTGCTTTTACAGGACCAAAGGATGTAGTAACCTGGCCTTTGAAATTCTGATCGTCTGTTTTTTCTGTTAGAGATGCCCCAGGCACACAGGCAACAATTTTGGTGGGGTCACTCAGGTATACCCAAACCTTTGATATCGGTTCCTGCAGCTCGAATTCCTTTTCAATGGTAGTTCTCATGTTCAGTTTGCTGAGGTGTAATAAGGACTTATGATTATTCGCCAAAACCAGCCACCTCATATTTCTTTTGGCATTTGGTAAAATACAGGGAAGGCAATTAATTATAGGAATAAATCCTCAAAAATCCAATCAAAAATTACGGATAGGGAGAAAGAGCATGCTATTGGTATTACGCAAACGCCAGATAGTTTGTCATCGGCAGGTGTTTTGATATCACCTTCCAGGAACTCCCGCTATCATGGGACGTATACAGATTTCCATTGTTGGTACCGAAGGCCAGGAGTTCGCCTTTCTTAACAAAGGCATGTCGCAGAACAAGGTCAAAAGCGTTAGCGTTCGGAAGGCCATCCTGAATGTCCTTCCACGTTCGACCACCATCACCAGTACGGCAGACGGTTAGTTTCAAATTGAAGGGTATCCTCTTCTCATCGCTCTGTGCCGGAATGACCCAGGCCGTCTCCGGGTCATATTCATCGATGGCCAAAGCAAAGCCATACTTTGGGAAGCCGGTACTACCGCTTATGTCCTGCCACAATTCTCCTCCATTGACAGTGCGGAATATTCCACAATGATTCTGTTGCCAAATAACATCCGGGTTCGCTGGGCAGAGTAACATCCTGTGGGGGTCATGACCAACTTCAGGGGTAGGATTTGGTAAGTAGGCAGCCACCAATCCTTTGTTCTTTGCGTCCCAGGATTTACCATGGTCATGTGTTTCGAACACACCGGCGCAACTTACACCGATGTAGAGGTGGCGGCTATCACGGGGATCCAGTACAATGGAGTGAATAAATGGATAATCCTTACCCGCGCCAAACCATTGATTTGGGTCCAACCTGCTGGGATGATTCCAAAGGCTTTCTACCAATTTAAATTCTTTCCCATCAGGACTATAGAATAGTCCACCGGGCTCTGTTCCCAGCCAAAGTCCTCCAGGCCTGTCGGCTCCGGCATGCTGAATAACCCAGATCTTCTTAAGTGAAGCAGGCTTTCCCGGACGGTAGAAATGGTCGTGGTAGGCTGGCGTAACAACTTCTTCCCAACTCTGCCCTTCATCCGTTGAACAGTGAAGTTTTTCTCCCCAATGCCGATGTGATAGAGCCACCCACCATGTGTTTGTGCGATCATCCACATACACCATTGAGACCGGTAGGCCTTCGAATTGCACAGAAATACAATCCCATCGACCAGTTTGTTCACTGAAAACGATGAGACCTTTGGAACTTCCAACGATTAATTTAGTGGACATACAGACCGATTACCCTCCCGAAAGAGCTTGGAAAATTATAAGTTCATCCCGCGACTGGATTGCGTCATTCAGATGCTCACGGTCTGTGATCAGTTCTCCGCGAAGAAAAATATTCACATGCTTTCTCAATTGCCCGTTGTCTTCCAGAAGGTAGGTAAGAATTCCTGGATGGACCTGATCGATATTTTGCAAGGCCTCTCTCACCGTATTTGCTTCAATGTCGAACTCAGTAAGAGTTGGGAAGAAGCGGTTGAGGGCTGATGTAAATTTCACTCTTGCCATGAGGTGTTGCTTCCTTGTTTTTAAGGCCTCATAAACACCTTTGGAAAATGAGGATTATTAGTCCTTACTTTGTCATGGGTTTTGCAACCGAAATGTTTCTTTCTTAAGAGCATGGTATAATCAAAAATAGATTTTTTTTTCGTCTGAAGCTATTGAAAATACATGGGTAAAATATTGGCCAGCCCTGGGACCATCATTACGTCGCCGGCAACAATGTCAAACCGGAATAATTAAAATCAAATGCAATGAAGGAGCTACTGCAACAAATGGATCAATGGACCAGGGAGAACAAATCCTTTGCCGTGGCACGGGTCATTCAGACCTGGGGTTCATCACCAAGACCCATAGGATCAGCGCTTATTATCTCTGAGGATATGGAAATGGCTGGGTCTGTCAGCGGAGGGTGTGTTGAGGGAGCTGTTCTCAAGGAGGCGAAACAAATAATCAAGGACAAGACCGCCAAGACATTGTCATACGGCGTAAGTGATGATGAGGCATGGTCTGTTGGGCTTACCTGCGGAGGGAGAATACAGGTCTATTTGCAAGCCTGGCCTGTGGTGGGCTCGCCTGAAGCCAAGGAATGGAACCTCTTGCGACAATACGTAAACGATGGCAAGGGTTGTGTGCTGATTACAGAATTGATTGACGGTAGCGGAGGCAGTACACTCCTGACGGAGGAAGGAACCCATGGGTCTTCCTTGCCCGAGGAGGTGAAATCAAAAGCCCATGAAGCATACCTGCACCGGGCACACAGTTCTATCACCTGGGGAGACTCACAGTATTTTATTCATGTGTTTCCACCAAAGAGTCGGCTGCTTATTATTGGAGCAGCACACATCACCGCAGACCTGGTCCAGCTCGCGAAGCTTTACGATTTTGAGACCATCGTAATTGATCCACGGGGTGCCTTTGCCAACCGTACTCAATTCCCTGTGGCACCTGACAGAATCATGGAAAAGTATCCTTCTGAAGTCTTGAATGATCTTCGACTGGATGTATATACTTACGCCGTCATCCTGTCGCATGACCCCAAGATCGATGACAATGCATTGCAGATCCTCTTGCGATCCAGTGTAGCGTACATCGGGGCGTTGGGAAGCCGAAAAACCCACGAGAAAAGAATTACCCGTTTGACCCAGGAAGGATTTTCAGATGAGGAACTAAAAAGAATAGAATCACCGATTGGCATGGATATTCATGCGTTGGGTGCCAGGGAAATCGCTTTGAGTATAATGGGCTCTATTATCAAGGCGAAGAACCTGTTTGTATAAGTTTCAAACAAACCAGAACGAATATGAATCGCAATACTTTCATTAAAACCACCGCCATCCTGGGTACAACAAGTATTCTCCCCACCAGTAATGTTTTTTCGCAAAGTCTCCAGCAGAGTGCTATGGATAAGCTTACCGACACTGACGGAAATTTTGCCTTGTTGCCGTTACCGTACCATGAGAACTTTCTGGAACCGCAAATGGATCAGGAGACATTGCACCTTCACTACACATTTCATCATGGCGATGCTGTTAAAGGGGCCAACAAGGATCTTCAGATGGTGAGAAAGGCGATGGATGATAATAATCTTGAGACAATTGACTACTGGACCCGGAAGCTTTCATATCACCTCTCATCGCACATACTTCACACCATCTTTTGGACCAATCTTGGAAATAAGAAGACCGATCCGGCCGGTGCGCTGTTAAGACAGATTGAAAAGGATTTCGGAACCTATGAAAAGTTAAAATTGCTCATCGCAAAGACTTCCAAAGGTGTCGATGGGAATGGTTGGGGAATTCTGGGGTATCACCCTTCAACTGACAAGCTAACGGTATTGCAGTGCGAGAACCATGAAAAACTTACCCAGTGGGGAGTTATACCCATTCTGGTTATTGATGTTTGGGAACATTCTTATTACCTGAAATACCGCAATCGACGGGCAGAATTTGTTGATAACCTATTCGCGATCATCAATTGGGACAATGCGGCGGAGCGTTACAACGCTGCCGTGAAATTCAGGTAGTAACCATTTCAAAATATCAGGCGATTGCCGACAGTGCTCTTTTGAGATAAACTTTAGCGAGGTGTTTCCGGTACTTCTCTGAAGCATAGTGGTCTTCCAGAATGCTCATGCCTTCTACGGCTGCATTTGAAGCCGCCTGGATGGTGCCAGCGTCAAGTTTTTTTCCGGCAAGCACTTTCTCAGCTCCGGAATCCCGGAATGGACAACTGGAGACACCCGTATAGGCAATGTTTATTTTTCCTTCGCCATTCTTAACCACCGCACATCCTACGATGGCAAAGCGGGAAGCTGGCTGGGGGAATTTAACATAGGCACTCTTGCTTCCCGCTGCGACCGGAATGTGGATGGCCGTGATGATTTCACCTTCTTGCAGGGCTGTCGTAAACATACCTTTAAAGAAATCTGTTGCCTTGACCTTTCTTGAACCTTTGCTTCCCTGAACAGCAAGGGTAGCGTCGAGTGCAAGAATTACTGCCGCCCAGTCGGCGGCAGGATCAGCATGGGCCAGGCTCCCACCTATAGTTCCCTTGTTCCTTACCTGCACATCGCCAATTGATGCTGCCCCCTGCGCAACTACGGGCAATTTGCTTTGAATAATTTTGTTAGATGCAATTTCCTGGTGCGTAGAAACAGCACCAATGATTATTTCAGCGCCAGCCTCCTTGATGCCTCGGAGCCCGGCGATGGAGCCAATGTCCACCAGTTTGGAAGGCTGGCTCAGCCTTAACTTCATGGTTGGAATCAGGCTGTGCCCGCCAGCCAACAATTTTGAATCAGCAGAAGACAATGCCTTGATTGCTTCTTCTACAGAATTCACTTTTTGATATGTAAAGGTTGAAGGGATCATGTCGCTTGGTTTTTTGATTCTTTGATATTTTCTTATTCCTGCATGGCATTCCATACGCGTTCAGGTGTCAAAGGCATTCGGATGTCTTTCACTTTTTTTCCACTGCTCCAAAGGGCATCAATTACCGCATTCACAACGGCAGGTGTTGATCCGATGCAACCCGCCTCTCCGGCACCTTTCACTCCCAGCGGGTTGTGGGGACATGGGGTGACCTGGTTGCCTGTTTCAAACATTGGCATATCGTCTGCCCGGGGCATGCAATAATCCATATACGATCCATTGGAGATCTGGCCGTCTTCGTCATATTCCACGCCTTCGTATAAAGCCTGGCCTACGCCTTGCGCCACGCCACCATGAATCTGACCCTCAACAATCATGGGATTGATTACGGTTCCCACATCGTCCACAGCAATAAAACGCTTGAGGGTAACCTTACCAGTTTCCTTATCCACTTCAACCACGGCAATGTGGCAGCCAAACGGATAGGTGAAGTTGGCAGGATCATAAAAGCTCACAAAATCAAGTCCGGGCTCGAGGTCCTTGGGATAAACATGGGGCACATAGGCAGTCAATGCTACCTCGCCGAAGGCCATGGATTTGTCTGTGCCCTTGATGGTAAACTTTCCATTGGCAAATTCAATATCCTCGCTGCTTGCCTCTAACTTGTGGGCAGCGATTTTCTTTCCTTTCTCTATGATTTTGTCAAGGCTCTTGATGATAGCTGATCCGCCTACGGCAAGCGACCGCGAGCCATAGGTGCCCATTCCAAATGCAACACTGTCGCTGTCGCCATGGATTATCTCAACATCCTCCATAGCAATGCCCAGACGGTCGGCAACTACCTGCGAGAAGGTTGTTTCATGACCTTGACCATGTGAATGAGATCCCGTGAAGACGCTTACTTTGCCGGTTGGCTGGATGCGCACTTGCCCTACTTCATACAAGCCAGCGCGAGCTCCGAGGGAGCCCACTACAGCCGAAGGAGCGATACCGCATGCTTCGATATAGGTAGAGAAGCCTACTCCGAGAAGCTTTCCATTCTTTGCCGCTTCTTTCTGTTGTTTTCTGAACTCTTTGTACCCCAGCATATCCAAGCCCTTCTTCAGTACGCCTTCGTAGTTACCGCTATCATATTGCAGGGCAACCTGAGTTTGATATCCAGGCTGTTTCACACCATCGAAGGGAGGGATGAAATTCTTGAAGCGGATATCGACTGGGTCCATGCCCATTTCCAATGCTCCCAGTTCGATGAGTCGTTCCAGAAGGTATGTTGCTTCAGGACGACCTGCTCCCCGATACGCATCAACTGCATTGGTATGTGTAAACACTCCCGTAACATCCACGTTTATTTTCGGCGTTGTATATAAACCTTGCATCAGGGTGCCATGTAGGTAGGTGGGAACACATGTTGAAAATGTGGAAAGGTAAGCTCCCAGGTTGGCGAAGGTATTTACCCTTAGGGCAACAATTTTACCATCCTTGTCAAACCCCATTTCAGCCTTGGTAACGTGGTCGCGTCCATGGGCATCCATGAGAAAACTTTCTGCACGTTCGGAAGTCCACTTGATGGGTCTGCGGATCTTTTCTGCACACCACGTAACCAGGGCTTCCTCGGTGTAATGAAAAATCTTACTGCCAAAACCTCCGCCGACGTCTGGTCCTACCACACGAACTTTATGCTCGGGAATACCCAGCACGAATGCACACATAAGCAGCCTGATCAGGTGAGGATTCTGTGTACTGGTATACAGGGTATATTTTTCATGAACGGGATCGTAAGAGCCTATGTAGCTTCGGGGCTCCATGGCATTGGGCACCAGGCGTTGATTGACAAACTCCAGTGTTGTGACGTGGGAAGCTTTTGACATAGCCTCATTCACTTCTGCTTTTGGATTTCCAAGTTCCCAGTCATAACAAATGTTATTGGGTACATCATCGTGTACAAGAGGTGCGCCCGGCTTCACCGCTTCTGCCGGGTTGGTCACACAACCTAATTTTTCATAGTTGACAGTAACGGCCTCCAAAGCGTCAATAGCTTGTTCCCGTGTCTCAGCAATAATGAACGCAACAGGATCCCCGACATGTTTTGTGCGATCTGCCACCAGCAGGGGATGCTTGGGTTCTTTCATGGTAGCGCCGCTCTTGAAATTCACTTGCCATCCACAAGGAACTCCATTGACGGCTGCCAAATCCGCACCAGTGAAAATCGCCACCACGCCCCGCTTGGCTTTGGCCTTGCTCGTGTCGATGTTTTTTATTTTGGCATTCGCGTGAGGACTCCTGACGAATGCGCCATAGGTCATTCCCGGCAATTGAATATCATCAGTATAATTTCCTTTTCCTGTCGTATAGCGTTTGTCTTCAACACGCTTGACCGATTTTCCAATATATCCTGTTGTGGCGCTCATGCTGTTGTTGTTTACATTTTTTTGGCTGCGTACTGAATCGATTTAACAATATTGTGATACCCGGTGCATCGACAAATATTACCTTCCAGTGCGTGTCTGATTTCCTCTTCAGTTGGTTTTGGATTATTGTGGAGCAGATCCAAAGCAGTCATGATCATCCCTGGTGTACAGAAGCCACATTGAAGTCCATGCTCCTGGTTAAAGCCTTCCTGAATCGGGTGCAGTGTTCCATTGGAGGACAAGCCCTCTATGGTGGTCAATTCATGCCCATCGGCCTGTACTGCCAACAGGGTACAACTCTTGACTGCTTTTCCATCCAGGTGAATGGTGCAGGCTCCACATCCACTGGTATCGCACCCGATGTGTGTGCCCGTGAGTCGAAGGGTATCGCGTAAGTAGTGGACGAGTAGTGTTCGGGGCTCAACCTCATGGCTGTAGCTTGTTCCGTTGACTTTCATGTTGATTTTGACATTCATACGCTAAAGAGTTTAGACCGTGAGACTGGAGAAACCAGATCGAATAGGGAAAACTAAAATATAGGATTTTATTGATATTTCCATCGATTGTTAACCAGGAAATAATGGTACCCCAAGTCTTTATTTAGAATGCAACCGAACAGGAGATCAGCCACCGCTTACAGGCGGAATAATGACAACTTCATCATTTTCCCGGAGTACATGAGAATCATCCTGGTAGTCTTCACCGACGGCAAATGAGAGTGATTTAAGCTGGCCGAATTCGGGAAATCGCTGGTACAGTTTCGATTTAAGGGTAGCAATGGTGTCTCCCTGGGCAACCTCAAAGTCCAGTTGCTTTGCTTTGATTATTTCTTTAGCGATTCCGAAAGCAATCAGATTGATTTTCATGGCAAGGGTATTGAATCAATTGTTGCGCCCTAATTTAGATTCAAGATATGTTTTCATGGCACTCCATGGCAATATGGCACAATCGCGCCGCTCTGGAAAATTGTGGACACCGGAAAATGCTTTGAAATCGTCAGTCAACTCCTGAGGAGCATGCAATGGTTTGTTATCGATGAAATGAATAAACTCATTACAAATGTTATTTGCTTCATGAAGGGATCTTCCTTCCAGTGACTTCACAAGCACAGAAGCAGATGCCTTCGAAATTGCGCACCCAAACCCATGAAAGTGAAGGGCTGATATTCTTTTCTGGTCAGCCGTTAAGAACAAGTCAAAACGATCACCACAAACCGGATTGTTGGCCCTCAGCACAACCGGGGCGTGTTCTATCTTTTCAAAATGAAACGGACTTTCATTGTGATGTCGAATGATATCCGAATAGAGTGTTTTCAGATCGCTCATCTGGACCAGAACCGTTTAAGGGCTGCTAATGCATCAATAGTTTTATCAATATCTTGTTCCGTGTTGTAGATTGAAAAAGACACCCTGACTGTCGCCGGAACACCCATCGATTCAAGCAGGGGTTGTGCGCAGTGATGCCCGGCCCGCACGGCAATGTTGGCTTGTGCCAGGAAACTTGCCACATCATGAGGATGTATATTCTCCATTTGAAAGGACACAATGCTTCCGAAGTTCGAAGGCTGCCCAAGGATTCTTGCGCCTCCCAACTCATGAAGTCTTGCCTTGAACTTTTGTGTGAGGTTCCTAGTGAAAAGACTTGTCTCGGCTAGATCTAATTGCTGAATGAAATCAATCGCTGCCCCTAATCCAATGACACCCGCGACATGGGGCGTGCCAGGTTCCAGTTTGTAAGGGTAGTCGAGAAACTCTGTATGCTCCGTTGTTACATTGCGGATGGCACCTCCGCCAAAATTCAACGGTTCTATATAGGGTGCAAATTCTTGTTTCGCGTATAGCACGCCGGTCCCGAAAGGACCAAACATTTTATGAGCTGAAAAAACAACAAAATCGGCGTCCCATGAATCAACCATCATAGGATAATGCCCCGTGCTTTGCGCGGCATCAATCAATACAGGAATTTTCTTCCTGTGTGCGATCGAAATGATTTCTTCGATGGGATTGATGGTCCCCAAAACATTGGAGATATGCGTCAAACAAAGCAACCTGGTCCGAGGCCCTAACATACTATCGATGCCGGACAGGTTCAATTCTCCATTTTTGGTAACGGGCAAGATATTCAGCAGCGCACCCCGCTGATGACAAAGTTGCTGCCAGGGGATGAAGTTCGCGTGATGCTCCATGGCCGTCACAGCTATCGTGTCACCCAGCTTCAATTTTTTCCGGATAAGGCCATGGGCAATCAGGTTAATCGACTCTGTTGTGCCTTTTGTAAATGCGATCGAAGAGGGATTGGACACTCCCAGAAGATCACTCACCTTCTTCCTGACATTTTCGAACCGCCTTGTAGCATCTGTGGAGAGATCATACAGTCCCCGGTGTACGCTGGCATTTTCCTTTTCTGAAAAATCATTGAGCGCCAGAATCACAGAATCCGGTTTATGGGAAGTGGCCGCACTGTCAAGGTAAACCAGTTCGGGCCTATTTTTGAAAATAGGAAACTGGTCCTTGATAGTATGTAGAGGCAAAGCCATGTGGAAAGATACGGTCGCTGGTGTCTCCTTCCGTGAACAAGATTCATTTTTTTTCGGTTTAGATGAATAGGAGTATTTTTGTTGATCTTCACGATAGAATGGCACAGACGAGATTATTGGATAACCACGGCCGACCCATTAGCTACCTTCGGCTTGCAGTAACTGACCGTTGTAACCTTCGGTGCTTTTATTGCATGCCGGAAGAAGGCATCAGATACCTCCCCAAGAAAGAGCTCTTGACTTTCGAAGAGATTGAACGACTGGTTAGACTCCTGGCCTCTATGGGAATATCAAAAGTGCGGCTGACCGGAGGTGAGCCATTCGTGCGAACTGATCTAATGCAATTGATCCGCGCCATTACCCACATTGAAGGTATTCAAGATGTTCACCTGACAACGAACGGAATTCTCACCGGGCAACACGTTCCAGAATTGAAGGCCCTGGGCATTGCTACTGTCAACCTGAGTATGGACACCCTGGATCGTGAGCGGTTTAAAATGATTACAAGGAGAGATGAATTTGAGAAGACCAAAGCGACCCTTCAATTGTTTATTGACCATGGAATTCCAGTCAAGATCAACAGTGTAGTGATGGATGGGAAGAATATTGAAGATATACTTCCATTGGTGTCGCTTACTAAAGAGCAGGACATTTCAGTACGCTTCATTGAAGAAATGCCGTTCAATGGTGAGGGAAGCCATTACCCGGTATTGCAATGGACATACAAGCGAATCGTTGAACATATTCGCCAGGCCTACCCCTCGCTCCAGAAGATTGCTGACCCCACCCACTCCACGGCTTATCATTATCACATTCCCGGGCACAAGGGAAACATAGGTGTTATCGCCGCTTTTAGCCGAACTTTCTGCGGTAGTTGTAATCGGATTCGCATCACCGCCCAGGGGGTACTGAAGACTTGTCTTTATGATGATGGCGTATTGAATATCAAAGAATTGATGCGGTCGGGAATGAATGATCAGGAGTTAAAGCAGTATCTGTTGAAAGCATTCCTACACAGGCCTAAGGATGGTTTTGAGGCAGAGCATAACCGAAAGACGCATGTTGTGTCGGAATCGATGTCGACGATTGGCGGATAGTCACCAATAGTACAGATAACAAAAATTGTAAATATGAAAAAACTGAATCTATCCACCTGTTTCCTGATAATCATGTTTGCGGCGTTTGGTCAAAGAGACCAGAAGCCCACTACATCATTCATAATTTCCGGTGCCTTGAAGTCGCCAGTAACCATTCAGATTGCTGATCTGTCAAAATGGACGGCTGTGGATATTGGTGATGTGGTGATTACGAATCATCTCGGAGAGAAGAAAAGCGAATCCAAAGGGTTGCGCGGGGTTTTGTTAAAAGATGTACTGGCCAAAGCGGAAATCAACGCAGAAAGTCCCAAGGTTCTAAGTGAATATTATTTTGTGTGCAAGGCGAATGATGGATACACGGTGGTATACTCCTGGAATGAATTGTTCAATACATCGGTAGGTGATGCAGTCTATATAGTAACTGAAAAAAATGATAAGACGGCTGCCTCCATGGATGATTCCATTTTGATGATCTCTCCAAAGGATTTTAAGACTGGCAGGAGACAGGTGAAATCACTTATCTCGATTGTTGTAAAGAGAGCCGAATGACCATGGATTTTGATGGATTCAATTTGATCCTGTTCATTTCCTTCTTTCTTATTGCCCTTATTTATTCTTCTGTTGGTTTTGGCGGAGGCTCCAGCTACCTCGCGCTGTTGGCGCTTCCTGCGTTTGCCTTGGCCTTCCCGGTAATCAGGTCTTCGGCTTTGTTTTGTAACCTGATCGTGGTGGGGGGAGGACTTCTGGTTTTTTATAGAGAAGGAAAACTTTCATTGCGCGAATGCTGGCCATACCTGGCGGGCAGTGTACCTATGGCGTATGTGGGAGGCTTTTGGCCTATTCGCGAAGACACTTTCTTTGTGTTATTGGGATTCACCCTGGTATTCGTTCCATTTTTACTTTGGTTCCAGCCCCAACCTAACGCAGATAAGGAGGTTGCCAGGTACCCCGAAACCTTGCCGCTTAAGATTCTCATCGGGGGATTAATTGGATTGCTTTCCGGATTGGTGGGAATCGGTGGTGGAATTTTTCTATCACCTGTACTTCATATCCTGCGTTGGTCGGAACCTCGAAGAATTTCAGCCCTGGCAAGTTTGTTCATATTTGTAAATTCGTTAGGTGGCCTGGCAGGACAATTCAAAAATGGAATACCAGAACTTCATGTTGATTTTCTTGCACCCCTCTTGCTTGCCGTGTTGATCGGTGGTCAAATCGGATCGCGTCTTGGTGCAAGAAGATTCAATCCAATGTACATAAAGAGAATAACTGCCGTGTTGATTCTTGTTGCGGGTTTGAATATCCTGAAAGACCATTTATAAAGTGTAGCTCATCACATCTAATATGATTCTAAATCTATCCTATATGAAAATTACCTTGTTCATTGCTTTTTCGATGATTTGCCTGACTTTGCAAGCCCAAAGCAGGGTCAATCCTGTCATCAAGGATTTTGGTGGCATTTTTGAGATTCCTTACGCGGTTGAAAAGCCTGACCCATCTCTTGCCTACAATATTGTGATTGAGATCCAAATTGAGAGTGAGCGGCCTGACACAGTTAATTTTGCGCTCAGCAATGTCGCCCGGTTGCTGAATCTGCACGTCATGGGAGGGGTGCCGAAAGAAAATATGCATGTGGTGTTGGGGATTCATGGCGCAGCGGCCTACACCACCATGAACAATGAAGCGTACCGGGAGAAGTATAAAATGGACAACCCCAATCTTAAACTTTACAAGGAACTTCAGGAAGCAGGAGTGAAGATGTTTATCTGTGGCCAATCATTGATTGGGCGGAAGATTGACCGCAACAGGCTGGTGCCAGAAGTCAGCATTTCTGTCTCCATGTTAACCATTATGACCACCTATCAATTGAAGGGGTATGCAGCGCTTAAGTTCTGATCATGGGCGATCATGATCCAGGTCATTTCCCGTCAAACCACTCTTTGAACTCGGCTACCTTTTCCCGGCTTACGATGATCTCTTTATCCCAGGGTGGCTGAGTCATGACTTTGAGGCGGCTGTTGGAGTATATCACCACATCCTGAATGGAATGAATGTTCTGGATGTAGGTCCGGTTAACCCGAAAAAAAATTTGAGGGTCAAGCACCTCTTCCAGGGCCTCCAGGGTGAAATCAATAATGTATTTCCTCATTTGTTGAGTGACGAGATACACATCTCTTCCGTCGGCATAGAAGAAAATGATCTGATCCGCAGTAATGGAGCGAATATGGTCGCCCACTTTTACCATGAAACGGCTCTTAAAAGTACGCGCTTTGGTTTCGTCACCCAGTGATTTCAGTTTGTCTAGTTTTGCCTCGTTCATCATCAGTTGTTCCCTGAGATTCTCCAGTTTATGAAGACTGGCGCTCAAATCCGGGAAAGTAACCGGCTTAAGGAGATAATCGATGCTGTTGACTTTGAATGCCTCAAGGGCATACTCATTGTATGCGGTAATAAAGATCACAGGTTTCTGTACCGTTACCTGTTGGAAGATAACAAAGCTCAGTCCGTCTTTCAGTTGAATGTCCATGAAGATCAGGTCGATAGTAGACTGGTTGTCCTTTAGCCAACTTACGGCACCGGCTACCGTATCGCAAACGCACGTCACTTTTATTGCCTCACTGTATTTTTGTAAATACCGTTCGAGTTTCTCCACAGCGGGCGTCTCGTCTTCAACAATTAAAACATTCAAGGCGAGGCTCATGCGGATTCGGATACGGATTGGTCCACCGTGATCATGGGAAATTTAATATAATTTTCGCGACCTGCTTTTACCTGGATGAACGGACGATCACTGTATACAGAATAAGATCGCTGCAATAATTGGAAGGCCTGAAGACTTTCAGGATGAAGCTGCAATTTGTCATTCAGAAAATGATGTAACACAAAATAGTCGCTTTCTTCTTTTTCCAATTCAAGCAAGAGGGGTGAATCGGCCGAAATCAACGTATTTCTTACAACGCTATCGATGGTGGTGATCAGGGCTCCGGGCATGACCTGGATGTGATCCGTGTCGGTCAGATGGTTTTTCCAATGAATATGGTGACGGTGCTTTTGGTTGGCGAGCCGGATTAGGTGCTGGAGGGCCTGCAGTTCTTCAGTCAGGGACACAAATTCCTTTTGGCGATGGATCAGCTGATACCGATAAAGGGCTGCCAGGCTATCAATCAGCTCTTCCGATATATCCGCATTCTTGTGCAGACAAAGGATCAGTTCCTCCAGGCTATCATACAACAGATCAGGGTTGATCTCCTGCCTGAACGAGATGAATTCTGACTCAAGGTTCTCTCGTAACTTTTGTTCCAGTTCAATCCGATGGACGTTTTCGGTGTTCAAATACTGGTTTCCAAAATAGAGTGTATTGTAAAGGATAGTCGTTAGGGCGTATATCGTTCCAAATTGAAATAGTTCGCGGTAGCTGATGTCAAAGCCAATGATCCATTGGTAGTACTGGGATATTGCTGCCAATACCATGACCACACTCACGAGGGTGGTGGCAACCGTTTGAATGAAAATAGTTTTCCGGGAAGGCATATCCCTGTTCCTCAGCAGAACGATTGTCAACCTCATGGATTCAAAGGAAATAAGGCTGAGGACTATGGTGACATACACTTCCTGATTGCTGAACAAGGAGCCTAACTGTCTCACATCATTATTCATGAGCAAGATGATCAGGTAGACGAGTACACCATACACGGGAGGAGCCAGTATCCTGAAGTAAGGATTATGAATGAAGATTCTTTTCATCTGCCGGCTTGAAATGGAGGTGCCAGGTTCTTCAGGACAGGTAGTTGAACTGTGAACCGCTCTTCATTACGAATGATAACATTTTCGGATGTGAAGAAGCCATAGCGTTTGTGAATGTTGTCCAGGCCGACCTTAAAGCTGGTGACCGGGGTTACCGCCTGGGTCTTACTATTTGATATTTGGATGTGAGTATTGTCTTTTGCCGAAATGTACACGAGCAGGGGATTTTCCTTGCTAATTGCATTGTGTTTCACCGCATTTTCCACCAACAATTGCAGGGTCATGGGTGGTATCGCTGTATCCAGGATATTTTGCGGGATATTTATTTCAAGTTGTAAATGATATTCATAACGCACCTGGAGCAGGAAGTAGTATGATTTTACAAACTCCAGTTCTTCTCGGAGGGAAACCAGTCTTTGCTGCTGGTGAGAAAGCACATAACGAAAAGTATCGGCCATTCTGCGAATAAATTCTTCTGCTACCCGGGTGTCTTTGTAGAGGAGTGAGGAGACGGTGTTAAGGCAATTGAAAAGGTAGTGCGGGCTAATCTGACTCTTCAACGATTCAAATTGCAGCTCCAGTTGCCATCGGTCTGACCTGAGTTGTTCGGCCTGGGTTACAGCGTAATACCGGTAGGAGTAGAATAAACCGTAAAATATTTCATATATAAAAATGGTGATGGTAAATAGTATAATCAGTTTCAAAATCTCTTCACCATTGATGTGCAGGAGGTCATTTCCGGTCAGGGTGAAGCAAAGGATGACGAGGAGAATGTGGGCACCGAGGCCGCTGATAAAACGCAGAAGAAAGTTATTCTTCCAGTGTATGACCTTGTCCAGCAGCCTGTCCAGCTGAAAAATGGACAGCCCGAGGAGGTTGGTTATCACGATCGCCTGCAAATACTTCTCGCCAAATACCGAGAATGAGGGCAACTCACCCATGGTGCTATAATGCATGTATTGGAAGAACAATATTCCCAGTATGGTACATCCACCAATCAACAGGGTGTATGTGCGTAACGAGGCTTGCCTTGGCAGAAATCCAATCATGACAGCCTTAAGCTAGGAAAATTAATGTTGGCGTTGAACAAACCAGCCTAGTCAATTGCCCGCAAGGCCCGACCATAGTATGTTTCGGATTCAATTTTTCGCGCCGCCAGGCGATAAGAGTCCTTCAGAGCCGAATCATTGAGGGCCTTAACTTTAGGTGCCGCATGGACGAGGACTTCAGTTACATAATGATCGGACTCCATGTTGGTTGCGGATTGAATGATGACGGTCAGGTTTTGTTTGGTAAGGTTTGGTCTGTCTAAGGCAGCTTCCAGGAAATTCGAAACATAGTAATCACTCTTCAGGTTGCTCATGGTTTCGAGCAGTTTCTGAAAGACTGCGTCATTAAGGGTTTGCTGCTTTAACATTTCGCCAGCGATAGTATTCACGTAATGATCGGATTCGAATGTGGACATGATGTTGATCAGGTTGGTTTGGGCCTCCGGCGTCAATGGTTTCCGCAGTAGACGGGTTAATACCTCCGTTTTGTAATGGTCAGAGCCGATGTCCTTAATCGATTCTAATACTTTTTGATAGGAAGGAGCGGAAAGGTCCTGCTTCTCCAGCGCCTTATTGAGCACAACTGTGCGATAGTGGTCACTCTCCATTGACCTTGTCGTATTGATCATCTCCCCGACAATGGCGTCGGTGAGGTTGTCTTGCTTTAATAGGGCGGTGAGGACTTCTGTTTTATAGTGGTCCGATTCCATGTTGCCGGTTGCCGTCAATAAGATCTTTACACTTTCCAGGGAGATAGGCCCTGTACGTAAACCTTCTTTGATCACCTCAGTTTTATAGTGATCAGATTCCATCTTTTGGGTGGCGGCAAATACCGCCTCCGAGGCCTCTTTGGATTGCATGAATTTCACCATGTTCTTTTTGAGAAACTCGGTGAGGTAGTGGTCCGACTCCATGGTGGAAGCAACTTGCGACGTGATGGTGGCGTAATCTTTCACCGGAATGTTCAGTTCCATCAGGGCATTGGCATAGTGTGCTTTTACATAATCGCTTTCCAGGCGACCGATTTCCTCAATGACCGATTTCGATCCGCCTTGACTGAAGAAACGGTTGACCCGGCTCTCTGCCCCGATGGTAGTGCTACGCACCAGTTCGGGAAGAATCTCAGATAACCACTTTCGTCCTTCAGGTTCGAAGGCTACAGAAGTTCTGCCTTCATAGTATTCGCGCTTTAAACTATTTCCGGAAGGTGTAATAACCAGTGATCGCCTGCTGCCAAAGACGGTCTTGGTAATTTCCAGATAGCCGTCGGGTGACATGCCTCTTACGTCTTTGTCATCATCCGACAGTTCAATTTTGCCCCTGGACTCCACATTGAAACTCCCGATACCATAGGAGTTGCCAAAGGAGACTCTCATGCTCCCTTTCCGGCTGGAAGAAACGGTCATGTCCTGCCCATAGGCGGCAAGGCCGAGTAAGAGACAAAGCAAAAGAGTAGTAGCCTGGATCTTCATAAATACCTTTTAGCACTAAGACGGGACAAATATGGGGCAAGGATGCAGGCCGGACCACTCTTATGACATGAGTTGTTGGATTGGTGTAGTGAGCAGGGGCAAAATCCAGACCCCTGAAGGAACAGGCTAATTTCCGCCTGAATGACCGCCCGGTATTGTGTCAAATAACGTGTTTGGGATTATTTGGATTTTACTACTTTGAGCCGATCCGTATAACCTACATCACTCACTCCTATGAAAAGAAATCTAATGGTCATTGCCCTGGTATTCACCCTGGCACTCGACGCATTTCCACAATCAGAACCAGCCAAGCAAATACCTGAAGGGGAAATATCCACTACCCCCCAATCCGTCAAAATAAATGGTACTGTGATTCCGCTTACGGCAAAGGCTGGCACCATGCAGCTTCGCGATGAAAACGACGCACCCATTGCCTTGTTCGGATTTACAAGCTATACTAAAGATGGTGGAGGAAACAGGCCGATCATCTTCTCTTACAACGGTGGTCCTGGCTCTTCCTCTTATTGGCTGCACATGGGTATCATGGGACCGAAACGAATTGTTGTCAATGACCCTCAGAACACGCCGGCCGCACCGTATAAATTAGTAAACAATGATTACTCCTTTCTGGATATGGCAGACCTTGTCATGATGGACCCCGTGGGAACAGGGCTAAGTATTCCGGTGGGGAAAGCTAAGTTTGAAGACTTCTGGGGCGTTGACCAGGACATCCGGAGCATCAGTCTTTTTATTAAGCAGTACCTGATTGAGAATGGCAGAATGAATTCTCCCAAATACCTGCTTGGTGAGAGTTATGGTACTTTCCGCAATGCAGGCGTTATGAATCGTTTGCTGAGCGACGGCATTGCCCTCAATGGTGTAGTGATGGTTTCAGCGGTGTTTGATCTGCGCACATTGTTATTTCCTCCTAATGATGATTTGCCATATATTATTCACTTCCCCACGTATGCGGCTACAGCCTGGTACCACAATAAGATTGCAAACAAGCCAGCAAGTCTTGAAACATTTCTGGTAGAGGTCAGGGCTTTTACGGAAAGGGAATACATGCCGGCCTTGTATAAAGGAGACAAGCTGACAGCGGAAGAGAAGAATGCCCTGGCTTCGAAACTTGCCGGCTACTCTGGTCTGACAGCAGACTATTGGAAACGAGCAGACCTAAGAGTGCAGGCAGGAGAATTCTTTTCGGAGCTGCTTCGCGGTGAAGGCAATACGGTTGGCCGACTCGACTCACGATTCAAGGGTATCAACCAGGACTTACTGAGCCAGTTTTCTGACTATGATCCACAAAGCACTGCGATAAGTCCGGCCTATACCGCGGGATTTCTGAACTATTTGTACAATGATCTTAAGGTAAATAAGAAGCTGACCTACATGACCAGCGCAGGCGGCCGGGAAGGATTCAAATGGGACTGGAAACACCAGGGGAATATGCGATGGAACACTTCTGCAGCGATCAATACCGGGATTGACATGGCCAATGCCATGACAAAGGATCCCAATGTCAAGGTGCTTATTCTCAACGGCTATTATGATATTGCCACATTATTCTATGGCGTAGAGCACACCATTGACCACCTTGGGCTAACGAAGGAAATCAAGAGCAACATCATCATGAAATACTATGAGGCAGGACACATGATGTATACCCATCAGCCATCCCTGGAGAAATTCAGAAAAGATGTTGCCGAGTTTATTCAGATGACCTCGAAGTAAAATCCCATTTTTGGTTAGGTCGATAGCCGGTTGTTGCAAGCGATTGCGTAACCAAAACAGATCATGGAAGAACCGCTCATATAAAAACAAGTAGACAGACTTGTCTGAATGCCGGGGTATTACTTGTTTTACTCCATGGAGACACAAGTGATTACGGTTCGTGAACACATTATTCAAACGGCCTGTAAGCTATTTCATGAGCAGGGATATAATCTGACGGGTATCAATCAGATCATCGACGAGGCAGGTCTGGCTAAGGCGAGTCTCTATTACCATTTTCCTTCAAAAGAAGATTTGTGCGTTGCCTACCTGCAAAGGCGAAACAAACTCTGGTTTGATGGACTTGAATCTTATCTAAATGGGACTTCAGAGCCAAGGCATCGTATTGTAAAAACCTTTGACTTCCGGGCCTTGCACCTGGAGAATAATAACTTTGGGGGGTGCAGCTACATCAAGATAATTTCGGAAATGCCCCAGCGAGGCGAAAAAATCAACCGGCAGGTTCTTTTGCAAAAGGAGAAACAGCGCTTGTTCTTTCTTGAGTTGACCCGTCTAGCCATTGGGAATCGAAAGACTGCGGCCAGGGTGGCCGACACTATTTTCCTCCTGTTTGACGGAGGTACGGTGCAATGTCAGGTTTATCGCGAAGTCACACCACTGCAAGTGGCACGAAGAGCAGTAGTGGAACTTCTAGACGGATTATAAAAGATGTTTTAACCGGAGCTGACAATATATGTGGATTGTACGATTAGCCTTACGGAGACCTTATACCATCGGAGTGATGGCATTCTTTATTCTGATCATGGGTGTGCTCTCCATCCGAACGATGCTCATCGACATTTTTCCCGTGATCGACATTCCAGTCGTTGCCATGGTATGGTCTTATCCCGGTCTTTCAGCCGACGAGGTGGAGAAGCGGGTAACGTTTATCAGCGAACGCGGCATTTCCACCACGGTGAATGGCGTAGAAAGAATTGAATCCCAATCATTTCCCGGAATTGCCTACCTCAAAGTTTACTTTCAACCGGGTACAGACATAGGAGCCGCCATTGCCCAGATGACCGCAGTGTCAAATACTTCGTTGCGCAACATGCCGCCGGGCATTCAACCCCCTGGAATACTGCAATTCAATGCATCCAATCTTCCCGTCGCGCAACTTACCTTGAACAGCAAGACACTGACCGAAGACCGGATGTATGATTATGCATTGAACTTCATGCGGCTTCGGTTGTTCACCATCCCTGGTCTTTCTACTCCTTGGCCTTTTGGCGGGAAAACCAGGATGATCATGATTGACATTAATCCTCAATCGCTGACAGCCAAGGGGCTTTCGCCTTCCGACATCATGGCGGCATTGCAATCGTCTAACGTGATCATACCTGCTGGAACGGCTCGCATTGGTACAACGGAATACAATGTTGCACTCAACTCCAGTCCTGAAACCGTGGAGCAGTTCAATGAAATACCTGTTAAGATTGTCAATGGAATGCCTGTGAAGTTGGGTGATGTAGCGAAGATATCGGATAGTTTCTCTGATCAAACCAACATTGTCAGGGTGAATCGCAATCGCGCTACTTACCTCACGATCCTCAAAAAATCTAATGCCTCTACCTTGGCGGTGGTGGAGGCCGCGAAAGAAATAATCCCATCAATCAAAGAAGTGGCGCCGGAAGGACTTGAAATGAAAATTGATTTTGATCAGTCGGTTTTTGTAAAAGGAGCCATAGAGAGTGTCCTGGATGAGGGAGTGGCTGCTTCGGTGCTGGTGTCCTTGATGATCTTATTTTTCCTTGGTAGCTGGAGGAGCGTTATTATCGTGTGTACATCCATTCCCTTGTCGATTATGGTTTCCATTATTGGCCTCAGGCTCACGGGAAATTCTCTCAACATCATGACCCTCGGTGGTCTGGCACTTGCCATAGGAATGCTCGTCGATGATGCGACTGTGACCGTAGAGAACATTCATAGGAATCGCCTTCTCGGCAAGCCCCTTACTATCGCTATTTTGGATGGAGCCCAGGAGATTTCCGTGCCGGCACTCATGGCAACACTGGCCATATGCATTGTATTTTTTCCAGTAGTGCTCCTGACAGGACCAAGTCGATTTTTATTTACCCCAATGGCCTTGTCGGTTGTCATAGCAATGCTTGCATCCTATGTATTGTCCCGGACCCTGGTCCCCACCCTGTCAAGGATGTTTATGGAGAATGAGCACATTGATCACGACGTACCTGCTCCGGGAAGAACAAAGTTGAAATTCTCACAGCGTTTCAATTCCTGGCGCGACAAGGGATTTGACCGGTTTCGCGAAGCGTACGGACGAATCCTGCACATGATGTTGGTGCACCGGCGATTCACTTTGATCATAGCGGGCCTGGTTTTGATAGTTTCCACTGCATTGCTGAAAGTGGTGGGTACTGATTTTTTTCCGAGCACCGACACCGGGCTTATGAAACTTCATTTCCGTGCACCGTCAGGTACCCGGATTGAAGAAACAGAAAAACTTGTGGACCTGGCTGAAGACCGGATCCAGAAAATCATTCCGGCATCTGAGTTGCAGGCGATTAACGATATGATTGGGGCGCCTTCCTATGTCAATACGGCGTTTGTCAGTACGGATAATTCCAGCGGAATGGACGCGGACATTCTTATTTCGCTCAAACCGCAACACCGGCCAACGAAAGAATACATGAAGGCAATACGGGAAGACTTTAGCGCCAATTTTCCTGGTTGTTCAGTCTATTTTCAATCGGCCGATCTTGTTGCACAGGTTTTGAATTTCGGACTGTCATCACCGATTAACATCCAGGTGCAATTTGCCAACTACACTGAGGCCTACAAGGTGGCACGTCAACTTCGTGATGAGATCAGGAAAATTCCCGGCACCGAAGATGTGAATATTAAACAGATCCTTGATTACCCGACTTTGAAACTCAATGTTGACCGGATCCGGGCTGCCCAACTGGGGCTCACACAACGTGATGTAGCCAATGATATGCTTATCTCCCTTTCTTCCAGTTCTTTGGTAGCACCGTCATTTTTTATTAATCCCACCAACAATGTGAACTATTTGGTTGCGGTCAAAGTGCCCATGGAAAAGCTCAATTCAGTAGACAAGATTATGGCCTCACCCCTGAATCCTGCCAGTCAGGGAGTCACTCGCAATTCCACGCGAACATTAACGGACCTGCCCATCTCACAAACTCAGACGCTGGGCAACATCGCGACATTGTCAACGGAAAGTCGTTTTAACCTGATTTCGCATTACACGGTGGCACGGGTTATTGATATCAACGCCAATGTGGAGAACCGCGACCTGGGCTCAGTGGCGGCAGAGATCCAAAAAAAGATCAATGGCATCGAGAACCTTCCCCCAGGTATGAAGATCTCGTTGAGGGGTCAAAGTCAGGAGATGAACAATTCCTTTGGCACGTTGGGTGTCGGAATGGTCTTGGCCGTTGTGCTTGTATACCTGTTGATGGTTGTGCTGTTTCAGTCCTGGCTCGATCCATTCATTATCATGATGGCAGTACCGGGGGCCTTTATCGGAATTTTGTGGATGCTGGCCCTTACGGGAACGACGATCAATGTGGTTTCCCTTATGGGATCCATCGTGGCGATTGGAATAGCCGTTTCGAACTCAATCCTGCTGGTAAGCTTTGCCAATGACGTACGACTAAAAACCGAAATGACGAGTTTTGATGCAGCCCTTGAAGCTGGCAAGACTCGTTTACGTCCGATACTTATGACGGCCATTGCCATGATTCTTGGAATGATTCCTATGGCCATTGGTTCGGGTACCGGAGGTGAACAGAATGCACCTTTGGGTCGCGCCGTCATTGGTGGACTCTTGGTTGCGACGGCCGTAACCCTCTTAATTGTACCGGTGGTGTATTCTATTTTACGCAAGGGGAGGCCCACACTTCATTCACTGGATGAGAAATTTGAATCAGAAGCCAGGATGGAATATGTATCAAAAATTATTTAAGACATAAGATATGGAGCAGGTCTCAAAAGGGCGTTCATCTTGGAAAATTTTTGCCGGCGGCATTCTGCTATTATTAGCTGTGGCGGCCGGCGTGATATTACTCTTCCTGAAACAAAACGACAGTGTCGCCGCTGAACGTGAATCCCGTGCAAATAAATTGCTTGCAGGGCCAATTGTAAAAGTGACAAAAGCCCAACTATCAAAAGGCGGGCGATCATTTACCTTGATAGGGGAAGTGAGGCCATTTCAATCTGTAACCCTGTACGCCAAAACCAGTGGGTACATGGAGAAAATTGAAGTAGACAAGGGGGACAAAGTTGTCAAGGGACAGTTAATCGCCACCATCATCGCCCCGGAAATTGACCAGGACTACAATTCTGCCCTTGCCGACCTTGAAAACAAGAAAAGGATTCTTATCCGGGATCAATCACTGCTGGACAAGAATTACATTTCATCACAAGACAAAGAGCAATCAGAGACAGCAGTCAAGATTGCAGAAGCAAGATTGAGATCCATTCGTGATCAAAGAGAATATCGTCTTCTTCGGGCGCCGTTTGCCGGCACGGTTACTGCACGCTATGCAGATCCGGGAGCCTTACTGCAGAATGCCACGAATGCGTCCTCTGGTGCGTTGCCCGTTGTCATGATTTCGCAACTGGACAAAGTCAGGATCTATGTGTATGTTGAGCAGAAAGATGCATTCTACATGAAGACAGGTTACCCGGTTGAAATTCTTGATTTTGAGAATCCAACGGCTTCACTTCCGGCAACGGTAACCAGAATATCGGGCGAACTGGATCCTAAAACGAGAATGATGCTGACAGAGATTGATCTGGAGAACCACGATGGAAAAATTATTCCTGGAAGTTTTGTGCAAGTCCGGATTCAAGCGGCAGGTTTCGTGCGATTGCAAATCCCCCGAGAGGCACTGGTAATCAAAGAAGGTAAATATTTTGTGGCCACCATTACGGACAAACACACGGTGCATTTTCAAGCGGTTAAAATTGGAGAGAATACAGGGGACAAGATCACCATCCTGGATGGAATTTCAGAAGCTGAACTGCTTGCACTCAACATTGGCGATAGCCTTGAAGAGGGACAACAGGTAATTGTGAAACAATAAACGGATCCGTGAGATGAATTCGATGGTCTGCACTCAGGTTTGGGTATTCGTAGTGGGTCTGATGGTTAACATGTCTGTCGCCAGGGGACAGGAACCAGCAAAGACTCTCACCATGGAGGAGTGTATTCAATTGGCATTGACTAATTCGACAACTGTAGTCAAAGGCGTCAATGCCGTTGAACTATCCGGAGCTCAGGTGCTCGCGGCCCATGGACAGTTTTTGCCAGATGCTGTAGTAGGGGGTGCCTTATCCTATACCGGAGGAACAAACTTGCTTACGGTAACCTTGCCCACGCTGGTTAATTCACAGCGCACCAATATTACCTACCAAATTACAAGTAGTATAAATATTTATAATGGCTATTCGAATCGGGCAGCATTAAAGGCGGCCCTCCTCAACAAGGAAATGGCTGAACTTTCCCTGGAGCGTGCCAGGCAGCAGATAAAGCTTGACGTTACCCAGGCTTATCTCCAGGTAATGCTGGACATTCAGATAGCAGGGTTTGCCAGGCAGAATTTTGAAACTTCCCAACAGCGTGAAGATCAACTCAAGGAGTTGGTGAGGGTGGGCAGGAGACCTTCCTCCGACCTTTTTCAGCAACAGGCCCAGACAAGCCTTGACCAGCAGTTCTTAACCAATTCGCTCAACAAGCTTAACAATGACAAGATATTGCTGTTGCAACGGCTACGACTTGATCCTTCCGGCAATTATGAATTTGCAGAGCTTGCCATTGATGAAACTCCGTTGTCCTCAGACGATTCCAATGAACAAACCTTGATTGAACGGGCCAGGGGTCAACGTGCAGACTTAAAGTCATCGCAACGGTCACAGGATGCCGCCTTGTGGTATATCCGCAGGAATAAAAGTGGCTACTTGCCAAGGGTATCGATGAATGCAGGAGCCTTTGGTGTCGGAGCCAATTTTTCAAAACTGTATGTGAATGGAAATGATGCATTGCCGGCATCCCAACGTCCTTGGGGCACCCAACTTACCGATCAAATCTATGGCGTCATGGCACTTAATGTGGGATGGACCATATTCGACAAGTACGTCACCAAATCAAACGTGGCCATGGCCCGACTCAATGCAGACAATGCACGCGTTGACTTTGAAAATGTCAACATCCAGATTGTCTCGGAGATTCGTCAGGCTGTTGGAAATTACAATGCCGCTGTGCAGCAGACAGAAACATCGCAGAAGGGATTGCTGGCGGCTACTCAGGCTTTCGAAACATTAACCGGAAGATATCAGGTGGGTTCAGCGAATTTCATTGAGCTTACCAACGCACAAAACAACTTGTTGTTCGCCAAACAAAACCGTGCGCAGGCCGGCATTGGACTATTTCTTCAAAAGAAGGCCATTGATTTCTACGTAGGAAATTAACCCAGTTCCCCCAGGGCCTTTACCAGTACATCCAACTCTTGTGGAGTAGTGTACATGTTAGGGGTGATGCGGCATCCAAATACATTGGCGCCGTCAATGGCAACGGTATAAATCTTGTATTTCTTCATCAGGGTGTCTGCCAGATCCGCGGGTTTCATTCCTTTTATTCCGACGTTGGCAATTCCGCAGGCGCGCTCGGGCTGGATCGGGGTATTCACGATTACATTGGGCATGTTGCGGACCTTGCTTGTCCAGTAGTTCTGCAAGTAGCGAAGACGGACTTCTTTTCGCTCCGGTCCGAGTTTCATGTAATAGTCTATGGCATCTGCGATGGCCAGGTCCGTGTGCACCGGGTGGGTTCCGATGTGGTTGAGCCGGTATATGTCATCCTCTTTCCGGGAGTCACCGTCTGCCAGAAGGGGCCATACTTTGGAAATATTCTCCTTCTTCACATACAGGAAGCCGGCACCCAGCGGAACACTTAGCCACTTGTGCAAGCTTGTTCCATAGTAATCACAACCGAGGTCTGCGATGGAAAATTGAATGTGACCGAAGGCATGTGCGCCGTCGACCATTACTTGCACACCCTTACCATGGGCCATGTCACAGATCTTTCGCACAGGCAATATCTGTCCGGTAATGTTGATAATGTGTCCAATCATCAACAGTTTCGTTTTGCTGGTAATTGCATCAGCATACAAACTGACGATCTCCTCATCAGACTTTGGATGATTGGGTATCGATATGATCTTATTGACAACGCCATAGCGTTTGGCAATAAATTTGAAATGGTCCAGCATCGCTCCATAATCCTGTTCTGCCATCACTGCCTCATCGCCGCCATTCCAATGTATTCCACCAATGATCATATCCAGTGATTCTGTAGTGTTGCGGGTGATGACCAATTCATCAGGTGAGCAGCCGGCCAGTTTGGCTAGTTTTGCGGCCATGGCCTTTTTGTTGTCCCATTGTACGGTGCGCATGTAGTAGGACCCCTGGTAATTGACATCGCGGATATGCTGGATATAACTTTCCAGGTTTTCCTGTGGAAGGAAGCAGTAGTACCCGTTTTCCAGGTTGATGTAATCGGGTTTGAGTTTATATTCGCTTCGGATACCCGCCCAGAACGCCTCATCGTCGGCAACCTCTTCGGCAGTCAGGTGCTTTACTTTTTCCAGCCAGGAATCCATGGCCGACAGGGGTTGGATGGAGCTGGCTCCTACGCCGAGAAGAGTGAGGTTCTTGAGGAACGAGCGCTTGTCCATGGTAGTTGATGTTTATCTGGACGAAGGTAATAAATAATTAAAGGGGCTAATCTGCTCATTCCAGATAACGAGAAAGGCCTATGGGTATCATTGTTGCGAAAAACGCAATACAAATTTGGGTTTGCGTATCTGAAATCACTTTATAATTGCTTGTATTTCAGGACGCAATGATTAAATTCATCCACCCAAACCCAACATGCTATGAGAAAGGCCCATCTTATCCTGGTGGTATTATTGTATGCATTGGTCATTTCCTGTGGCCAAAAAGCTGACCCACCAAAACCTGTTGAAAGCGCACATGATACACTGAAGGATGGTGTTTATGTAGTGACGTTGAAAAGTTCTTTTATATCGGGTTTGATTTCAGAAAAGAAGCTCCTTGATGCGAAGAGCAAGGTGAGCCTCGATGACCGGCAGGCCGATTACGAAAAGTATGCGGGAATTCGAGCCGCAAAGAAAGAAAGTATAAAACAATATGCTAAAGGTTTTGGCCTGGAACTTCCGGACTCGATGATATTTGCCGATATCGATGCAAGTTTCGCCGCTCTGTTGACCAGCAATCAAGCTTTACAGATCAGCCTTGATACCCTGAGTGTCAAGTCTGCTGAGCCCGACTATGATTTAAAGCTGGTCGATCCGACGTATGAAGGTGAGCCTATTCAACAAGGGGAACCCATTCAACAGGGAGAACCCATTCAACAAAGTTTAAACCCCATTGGAGTTGGTGGCACAAGTTTCGGGACATGCGCGGTAACAGAAGCAGGAGGGTCAGTCGCAAGTGGTGATACAAAATCCGCTATGATTTGGATTTTAGACACTGGAATTGCAGGCCACCCTGACCTAAATATTGTAGACCGGTATGGTTACAACTTCCTAAAGAGCGACAAAACGTATGATGATGACAATGGTCACGGAACTCATGTTGCTGGAATTGCAGGCGGGCGACCAACAGGTCGTACTGTCACTGCCAGTTATTTACCGCTCTACGACCAGAATGGAAATATTATTAGTGTGACCTTTGGAGTATCTGAAGGCGCTCCTGTCGTACCCTTGAA
>JANYHW010000192.1 GCA_025358885.1 Cytophagales bacterium
GCTTTCGTAGGGTTTCTACTCTGTGGAGCCTTTGCCGCGATGGCCCAGGATTCCACAGCCACCTCACAACCAGCAGCAACGGAAGCAGTCTCTGACGCTTCTGCGGACGCAGCTCCGGTCGAGGAGGCCTCTTTCCATCAAGTATTAAAGGAAAAATTTATTGAGGGTGGTGTGCCTTTCATGTGGCCCATTCTTATATGTATGATTTTGGGTCTTGCGGTTTCCATTGAGCGTATCATAACCCTCAACCTGGCAACGACCAACACAAAGAAATTGTTGGTTCAAATTGAGGATGCCCTGGCCAAAGGAGGCGTGGAGGCAGCCAAGAATGTTACCAAGAACACACGAGGCCCTATCGCTTCGATCTTTACCCAGGGCCTGATGCGTGCATCTGAAGGTGTAGACATGGTTGAAAAATCGGTAGTTTCTTATGGCGGCGTCGAAATGGGCAAACTTGAAAAAGGTTTGATCTGGATATCCCTCTTCATTTCACTCGGGCCCATGCTTGGATTCTTTGGAACAGTTGTGGGTATGGTGGGTGCGTTCGACGCTATCGAGGCTGCTGGAGATATCTCTCCTCAGGTTGTTGCCGGTGGTATGAAAATCGCTTTGATCACAACGGTAGGGGGTCTTATCGTGGGTATGGTCCTTCAGGTGTTGTATAACTACCTGGTATCGAAGATCGATGGATTGGTGAATAATATGGAAGATGCTTCAATCTCTTTGATTGATATTCTTGTTAAGCACAAACTGAGCGGAGGTAAATAAAGTATGGATAGCTTTTTCCAAAACGCAGGCCTGGACATGGGTCTATACCTGGGTTACTTGCTTCTGCTGGCGGCAATTATCGTGGCATTGGCATTTCCAATACTTGATTCGATCAAAAATCCTAAAGAAATAGCCAAATCGGGTATTTCTTTTGTCGGTCTGATCGTACTTTTTCTCTTGTCCTACCTCCTCGCTGGCGGTGAACTTACAGCCAAGTACGAGGCACTCGGGGTGACCACGGAGTTCAGCTCCAAAATGATCGGTGCTGGCTTGACGATGTTCTACTTTGTTCTGGTGATCGCGATTGTAGGTATGATCTATTCTGAAATCAGTAAAGCGCTTAAATAATGCCTCGTTCAACTCCTGAAATACCTAACGCATCAATGGCGGATATCGCCTTCCTGATGCTTATTTTCTTCCTGGTAACAACCACAATCGCTAACGACCGCGGTTTGAGTATGCAGTTGCCACCTCCACCGGAGGCCAAACAGGAGGATGTCAAAATCCAGGAGCACAACATGTTTAAGATTCAGGTCAATTCTTCTGATGCCTTGCTTGTGGAAGGAAATCCAATGCAGGATATCAGTGGTCTGAAAGAAGACATTAAGAAATTTATCCTTAACCGGGGTAATGATCCTACCATGTCTGACTCTCCGGAGAAGGCCATCGTTTCCTACAAGACTGACCGTGGAACAACCCATAGAAGGTTTATTGAGATTCTTGACCTTATCCAGGGTGCCTATTACGACATCTATGCCGAACAAGCCGGAGTGACTAACAAGAAATTCCGCGAAGCAGCATCAGATCTTGCAGACCCTGCCAACCGTCAGATCTATGACAAAGGAAGGGCTGGAGTACCCATGCAGGTTTCTATTGCTGAACCTACCAAGGTTGGTAACTAAACTAAACGAAGCGTATGTCAAAATTTAAGAAGAAGGCCGTTGTTAAGCAGGATATACCGACTTCATCCATGCCGGATGTGGTGTTCATGTTGTTGTTTTTTTTCATGGTGACAACGGAACTCAGGGAAACCGCTATCGACGTACAGCAACGCATTCCGGAAGCCACTCAGCTGCGGAAATTGGCCCGCAAATCTCTTGTAACGAACCTCTATATTGGAGAACCAAAGAAAACAGAGCAATTCGGAAAAGAGGCCAAAATTCAGGCCGATGATGTGTTCATTGAACCAAAAGATATTATCCTATGGGTAAACCGTCAGAAAGATTTGCTGGCTGAAGCAGAACGCGATCAGCTTACCGTGGCATTGAAAGTTGACAATGAAGCCAAGCGCGGCATCATTGCCGATGTGGAGTCTGAACTGCGTAAGGCGAATGCGCGTAAGATTCTGTACAATACCATGGCGAAGAAAGAAATCATAAGATAAAATCAATGTTTTTCATGGAATGAAAAAGCCCCTGTAAAAAGGGGCTTTTTTGTGACCTATCCCGTTCAATCCACTTGATTATATTTGCCAGTGTCTTCACGACCTCTCCAACCAAAACTTAATGACCCAAGGACCATCAGGGCCTGGTGCATGTACGATTGGGCAAACTCCGTATACTCCCTGGTCATCACGTCAGCCATCTTTCCAGTCTACTACCAGGCTGTGACAACCGACAAGACGGGTGGAGACATAGTGAGTTTCTTTGGTTACCCCATGGTGAACTCTGTGTTGTATTCCTATGCATTGTCCATGTCTTTTCTCCTGGTTGCACCTCTGTTGCCGTTGCTTAGCGGTATGGCTGATTATACTGGCAACAAGAAGGCCTTCATGAAGTTCTTTGTATACCTGGGCGGCATGGCCTGCATTGGGTTGTACTTCTTCACCGGAAGTAATGTGGAATGGGGCATTGCTTGCTCTATGCTTGCCAGCATCGGATATGCCGGAAGTGTAGTGTTTTACGATGCATTCCTTCCCGAAATTGCGTCGGAAGATCGCTTTGATGCCGTAAGTGCGCAGGGATACTCTATGGGTTATTATGGAAGTGTGATACTACTGGTGGTGAACCTGCTGATGATCACGTTTTGGTCCTCCCTGGGTTTTCCTGACCAGGGTACGGCTACAAGATTTTCTTTTCTGATGGTTGGCCTCTGGTGGATCGGGTTTTCGCAGATCGCCTTTGCGCGGTTGCCAGACAATCCTTTTGGTCAGAAGCCTGCGGGCAGGGTCCTTTTCAATGGATACAGGGAATTGCAGAAAGTGTGGACCAGCCTGGTTGCCTATCCCAACCTGAAGCGATACCTTCTGGCTTATTTCTTCTACAACATGGGAGTCCAAACAGTGATGTACCTCGCGGCTACGTTTGGATCTAAGGAACTCAAGTTAAATGACAGCAAGCTGATCATCACCGTGTTGATAATCCAACTAGTAGCCTCGGTAGGCGCTTCCCTTTTTGCCCGTGTTTCTGCCAAAAGAGGGAACAAATCGGCGTTGATAATCATGATATTCATCTGGATAGTAATTTGCATCCTTGCGTATTTAACCACAAATGAATATGAATTCTTTGGCGTGGCTTTCCTCGTGGGTATGGTCATGGGGGGAATTCAGTCGCTGTCGCGTGCAACCTATTCCAAGCTTATTCCTTCCAATTCGATCGACCATGCATCCTATTTCAGCTTCTTTGACATTACTTTTACCCTGTCAATCGTCTTTGGGACTTTCACCTATGGTATGATTGAACAGATTTCCGGCAGCATGAGGAACAGTACGCTGATGTTGATGGTATTTTTTATCGTTGGAATGATTCTGTTGTCTAGGGTCACTATTTCCAATCAGTCCGTTTCTCCAGGACAATAAAAAAAACCTGACGGTTGGTCAGGTTTTCTCGCGAGTTAAATAGATGAATCAATACCGGAGGTGCTTGACCGTTGCTCCTTTGTTGATCAATTGCTTCAGTGAATCAATGCCAATCTTCAGGTGAAGATCCACATAACTGGCGGTAACAACCTTGTCGCTGGCTTCTGTTTTTACTCCATCGGGAACCATAGGCTGATCGGATACGAGGAGGATGGCTCCGGCAGGAATCTCATTGTAGAATGCTGTCGAAAAAATGGTTGCCGTTTCCATATCGATGGCCATAGCCCTGATCTTGATCAGATAGTCCTTAAATTGTTCATCCCATTCCCAAACCCTTCGGTTCGTGGTGTATACTGTCCCGGTCCAATAGTCCTGGTTGTAGTCGCGAATGGTTGTAGAAATTGCTTTCTGAAGTGCAAAGGCCGGCAATGCGGGTACTTCGGGTGGAAAATAGTCATTCGAAGTTCCTTCTCCCCGGATGGCGGCGATAGGCAAAATGAAATCTCCGAGATCATTTTTCTTTTTGAGTCCGCCGCACTTGCCAAGGAAGAGGCATCCCTTGGGTTTTACTGCAGAGAGGCAGTCCATAATCGTGGCTGCATTGGGACTACCCATCCCGAAATTTATGATGGTGATGCCTTCGGCCGTTGCACTCCTCATGGCTTTGTCCTGACCATGCAACTCGACGTTGTGCCATTCCGCAAATTTCTTCACGTAGTTGTCAAAATTGGTCAGCAAGATGTAGTCGCCAAATGATTCGAGTGGCAGCCCCGTATAACGTGGCAACCAGTTTTCTACGATTTGTTCTTTTGTTTTCATTCAATTGTTCAATTTTCTTTTGTCGTCTTGGCGGCCGGTGGTCATCGCTGGTGAAGATGGTTTGCCATTATCAAGCGTCAATTTAGTGTATTTTTGCTTTGATGACTCCCTTAAACTTGCCATCTGCTGACTTCAAAGTTAAAAAGAGTGAGGGAAAAGTCTGGATTTTTGATGGAGTCCGCAAAAAATATGTGGTCCTGACACCGGAAGAATGGGTACGCCAGCATTTCGTCAACTACCTGATCAAGGAGCAGAAGTATTCCAAGTCCCTCTTCCGAATTGAAAGCAGCTTGAGTTACAACACACTTCAAAAGAGGTCGGATATTCTTATCTATGACCGTGCAGGGAAGCCGTGGATGCTGGTGGAATGCAAGTCGCCCGTCATCAAACTCAGCCAAAAAGCGTTTAACCAGGTAGCCATTTACAACATGACTATCGGCGCCAAGTACCTGGCCGTGACAAACGGAATGGTGCACTATTGTTATCTGGCTCCCAAAGCAGGACAGGAGGGAAAGTTCCTTGAAGATTTTCCTGAGTTCGAAGAGCAATGATTTCTGATCACCCTTTCAATCTCACGTAAACCAGCTTGATTGACTTTTTTTCTGTCTCCCGTTCATCAACTTCAAATCTCCCGGTACTCCTGATGAGCGGAGCAAGCTTCGCGAATCCAAAGTTTCGAGGATCAAAGTCAGGTTGCTTTTTTAGAATCAGGTTGCCCACCTCACCCAGGAATGCCCATCCGCTATCATCAGCCAGGTCGGTAACAGAAGAGGCAATAAGGTTAATGGTATTCCGGTCCACCTTTTTCAATGTCTCCACTTCTACGGGCACGGATTCCCTCCGCTCGCGACCGGGTTCAACTTTTTCCTTCGTCAGATTCTTCGAAGAGGCCAAGATTTCAAGGTAGATGAACTTGTCGCAGGCCGCAATAAATGGGTAAGGGGTTTTCTTCTCACCCAGACCGATCACCATCATGCCCGCTTCCCGTAGCCTCAGGGCGAGTCGCGTGAAGTCGCTGTCGCTGGAAACCAGGCAAAAGCCGTCTACTTTCTCAGAATACAATATATCCATGGCGTCGATAATCATGGCGGAGTCTGTCGAATTCTTTCCGGTGGTGTATCCGTATTGCTGTATGGGTGTAATGGCGTTCTCCAGCAGTACACCTTTCCAACCGGTAACGTTCGGTTTGGTCCAGTCGCCATATATTCGCTTGAACGTGGGTGTTCCATATTTTGCTATTTCTTCCATCATAGCTTTTACGTTTGAAGATGGAATATTGTCGGCGTCGATCAGGACGGCAAGGCGGATGTTTTTCATGTGGGTTGACATGTGATGCGTTACTAGTTTACCTGTTTTGGTTAGTGCGTGGATTGAATTCGAATATTTCGATGTCTTTTTCCTGAAGGAAATCAATGTCAGAAATTGTGAAATGCAGTTGTTGCAATATTTTTCTTGAAGCTACATTTTGCTTGTGGAATACTCCGTAAATCGTACCATATCCAAGCTTACTACCTTGTTGAAGGACAGCATTTGCCAGTTCAAATCCGAGGCCTTGGTTCCAGAAGTTCCTGCTCAGCTGAAATCCAAGTTGGATCTTGTCGGTACCGCGTATCACAGAGAGATTCAGGACCCCAATCAACTTATTGTCTTGAATGGTCCTGGCAACCCAGTGGTACCCGGCTTTCAGGCGAATTTGCTCCAGACGCTCCTTGAGAATACTGACGTACTCCTCATCACTTTTATTTTTGAGGTGTTCAATGTAGTCGAAAGTTCCTGGTTCATGGAATAGCTGGAGCATATCCTGGAAGTCAGCTTCCGTTAGGAACTTCAGCTCTGCCGTTTTCGTACTTAGATTCATGAATATGGAGCTGGTTCGCCTTATCTTTGTGAGCATTTCCAGGCGAACTTACAACGAATTTGAATATGGCAACACCCAATAAGATAGAAGTCGGTGACATCGTCAAGTTAAAATCCGGTGCCACGAAGTTTATGACCGTGCGCTCCGTTGACGGCAAATTCATGGAGTGCTTCTGGGTGAACGAGGGCGGCGTAGTGGTGTACAGGAATTTTG
>JANYHW010000202.1 GCA_025358885.1 Cytophagales bacterium
TCAGCCAGGGTGTGAACACCGCGGTGAATATTGGCATTGCTCGTGGAATAGTAATCTACCAGCGCCTGTATCAACCTTAGTGGTTTCTGTGTCGTGGCGGCATTGTCGAAGTACACCAAATCATGTCCGTTCACCCGTTGCTGGAGTACCGGGAATTGTTGTCGAATGGACTCGATGGAGAAAGGCTCGCGAACAGTCGGGGCGGTTACCATATTCAATTGCTTGATTGGAGCCTGGTCGAAATGATGCTTTCAAGGAAATTCTTGATGACCGTGTGTTTCATTGATGCCACAGTCTCTGTTGCAAAGGCAGTGAGCAGCATTCCTTTTGCCATATCTTTTCCAATTCCCCTGGATTGAAGGTAGAACAACGCTTCTTCGTCCAGTTGTCCAGTAGTGCATCCATGAGAACACTTCACATCGTCGGCCCAGATCTCCAATTGAGGCTTTGTGTTGACGGTGGTGTTATCTCCAAGCAAAATGTTTCGGTTGGACTGGAAAGCATTTGTTTTTTGTGCATTTGAGCGAACATAAATCTTGCCATTGAATACCCCTCTGGAGTTGCCATCCATCACGCCCTTGTATAACTGATTACTGAATGAATTTGGTTTCCGGTGATCCACCACCGTGTGGTTGTCAACAAGAGTATTCTTTGTAACCATGTAGAGACCGTAGAGGTGGGCATCAATTTTCTCCCCATCCAAAATCAGCGTCAGGTTGTTGCGTACGAGTTGACCATCAAACGAAAACGTGAAGCATGCCGTATGGGCAGAACTGGCAAGGTGGACCCGTGTATTATTAATCTGAACAGTATTCAGGAGGCCGTTCTGAATGACGGTGTATTCCAATTGGCCAAACTCGGCAACGAGAATATCTGTTTGCTTGTTATTGAAATGCTTGCCGGCCCCTGCGTTTATTTCATATTCCAGTAAGGTAAGGCTGCTATGCCTTCCAACGGTGCAGCTCCATCTTGGGTTCGAAAATGCAAAAGTCGTGGTATCGAAATAGTACACTATGGCAACTGGGTGCTTGATGGCAATTCCTTCGTTCGTCGAAATGTGTATTGACTCGCTGGTGAAGGCATGGTTGAGAAGAGCGAAGGGATCATCATCCTCATTCGCCAAAGTAGAATCGGAAGAGTTGATGTGCAGACCATCATCCAGAATGATAGATTGGGTTCTGGAAAAGACTCCATTGATGAAGGCGATGACATTGCAGGGCATTCGTGGAATGAGACTCAAGTCAGCATCAGGAACATTCTTGTGGATGATCGCCCCGGGCGATGGATCAAAAACCTTTTCCAGCGTCCTCACAATGGGCGTGAACCTGTATTCTTCGCTTTTAAGGTGAGGAAGTCCTTTGGTCATCAGCCACTCCATCGCCTGCCGCTGGGCAGGATTGGTTTGATGCCCTGAAGCATTGAACGTTGAGTAAAACTCGTCCAGTAAATTTTTCTTGTCTGTTGCAGTGTTCATATCCACTAGGCAATAGCCAATTCATTCTTTATCCAGTCGTAGCCCTTGGCTTCAAGTTCGAGTGCAAGGTCTTTGGTTCCGGACTTAACAATTTTCCCCTGGTACAATACATGCACGAAATCCGGAATGATGTGCTCGAGTAACCGTTGATAGTGTGTCACCACGATGATGGCGTTATCTTTTCTCCTTAGTTTATTCACACCATTGGCCACGATCCGGAGGGCATCTATATCAAGGCCGGAATCAGTTTCATCCAGGATGGCCAATTTGGGTTCAAGCATGGCCATTTGGAAGATCTCGTTTCTCTTTTTTTCGCCTCCGGAAAAACCTTCGTTTAGTGAACGATTAAGTAGTGATTGGTCTATTTCCACCAGTTTCATTTTCTCTTTCATCACCTTGAGAAAAGCGACGGCATCCATGGCGGGAAGACCTCGGTGCTCACGTATTTTGTTCAGGGCCGTCTTCATGAAATTGATAGTGCTTACACCAGGGATTTCTACCGGATATTGAAATGCCATGAAAATGCCTTCCCTTGCCCGGTCTTCAGGCGACATTTCGAGTAAATCCTTTCCCATAAAATCCACCGACCCATCAGTCACTTCAAATTCTTCCCGGCCAGAAAGAACGGAGGCAAGCGTGCTCTTGCCAGAGCCGTTCGGTCCCATAATGGCATGCACTTCACCGGCATTTACCCGAAGGTTGACCCCGTTGAGAATCTGCTTGTTTTCAATCCTGGCTTTTAAATTCGTTATGTCTAGCATCGCTCTGATTCAAATTAACCAACACTCCCTTCCAATGTAAGGGCAAGAAGTTTTTGTGCTTCTACCGCGAATTCCATTGGAAGTTGATTCAATACTTCTTTCGCATAGCCGTTTACAATCAATGCCACGGCTGCTTCTTCATCAATACCCCGTTGGAGGCAATAAAATATCTGGTCTTCACCAATTTTTGAAGTAGTCGCCTCATGTTCGACTCTTGAGCTACTGTTTTCAACGTCGATATAGGGGAAAGTATGTGCACCACAGGTATCGCCCATAAGTAGGGAATCGCATTGGGATGAATTTCGGGAATGCGTTGCTCGTTTGAGTATTTGCACCTGGCCCCTGTAGCTGTTTTGAGATTTGCCCGCAGAAATACCTTTTGAGACAATCCTTGACCGGGTGTTCTTACCAATGTGGATCATCTTCGATCCGGTATCCGCTTGCTGATGGTTGTTGGTAACCGCCACCGAATAAAATTCGCCAGTAGAATAATCGCCCTTAAGGATACATGATGGATATTTCCAGGTAATGGCAGATCCGGTCTCTACTTGTGTCCAACTGATCTTTGAATGATCGCCGGCACATAGTCCGCGTTTGGTGACGAAATTGTAAATGCCACCCACACCTTCCTTATTCCCGGGATACCAGTTCTGTACAGTGGAGTACTTCACTTCAGCATCTTTCATGGCATAGATCTCAACAACAGCCGCGTGCAATTGATTCTCATCCCGCATTGGAGCGGTACAGCCTTCGAGGTAGCTCACATAGCTTCCCTCGTCAGCCACGATGAGTGTGCGTTCAAACTGACCTGTGTTGGCTGCATTAATACGGAAATAGGTTGAGAGCTCCATGGGGCAACGCACTCCCTTGGGGATGTAGCAGAATGATCCATCTGAGAATACAGCCGCATTCAGGGCCGCGAAGTAATTGTCGTTAACGGGTACGACAGATCCCAGGTACTTCTTAATAAGATCGGGGTGCTCCTTTACCGCATCGCTGAAAGAGCAGAACACGATCCCTAGTTCACCCAATTTATCCTTGAAAGTGGTCGCGACAGAGACGCTGTCAAACACTGCATCAACCGCTACTCCCGTGAGCCTTTTCTGTTCCGTGAGGGAAATACCAAGTCTTTCAAAGGTCTTCAGCATTTCAGGATCGATCTCTTCAAGGCTCTTGGGCGTTACCCTTTGCTTTGGGGCCGAGTAGTAGATGATATTTTGGTAATGGATGGGAGGGTGGGAAACGTTTGCCCATTTCGGCTCTGTCATCTTCGACCACGTCCTGAATGCACCCAAGCGCCATTCCAGGAGCCATTCGGGTTCATTTTTCCTTTTGGATATGAACCTAATGGTGTCCTCATTGAGCCCAATGGGTGCCGAATCCGTGTCAACGTCAACCGCCCACCCGTGCTCATACTCTTTTGAGGTGATTTCTACCAGGATTTGATTGTCCTTACCCATTTACTGTATTTAGACTAATTTCAAATAGACCTCAAAATTATCAACAAAATTCCGGTTTTAAGGTTCTTTGGCCCTATTATTATTCCGAGAGAATCACACTCCGGTCAAGACTTTCCTCAAGGGAAATCATGGTTTCTGTTCGTTCAATCCCCTCAACCTGCTGCATTTTATCGTGCAATACCTCCTTAAGATGGTTCGTATCTCTACAGTGAATCTTAACAAACATTGAGTAGTTGCCTGTTGTGTAGTGGATGTTGGTGACTTCAGGTATGTTCTTAAGTTTTGCAAGAACCATGTCATATAAAGCACTCTTTTCCAGATATATACCAATGAATGCAGTGATGTCAAATCCCAATTTGGCATAATTGAGCTTCAGAGTTGTTTTTTCCACAATTCCGGCATCCTGGAGCTTGCTCATTCGTACGTGGACTGTTCCCTGTGAAACAAATACCCTCTTGGCAACTTCAGTGAAGGGCTTTTTTGCATCCTGAATTAATATCTCCAGAATTTTCAGATCGGTTTTGTCAATTCCGTAATGATTGAGGGCTTTCGAAGTCATATTTTGTATTTTGGATAATAATTATTAAGTATTTTATAAATAGTACAAATATATATATCGATCGTTGAACTTAATAATGGCTTGTGCCTTACTTTGTTGCATAAAACACAATGTAGGGTGTTGAAATTGGCAGACAAGCCCTCCTGTCTCGAGGGTGGGGAGCCAAGGATAAACGCAGGATAACGCCCACTTTAACCGGCGGGCAGGGTTGACCACTAAAAGTTCTCTCATGTCCTGTAGCTAACTTCCCCGTGAAGGTTCGAACCCTTCCTCTACAGCAATCAGGCCCCGGCATTGTCGGGGCCTTTTCAATTTCAAGAGGCGGTCTACCAATGCTCAAAGCACCTCCACCTTTTTTTACAGCCCACTTTTATCACAATCGATTGTTAGCCATATTCGTGAGTTATGACACAAGACTTCCCCTGGTTCAGCAAATACCCCAATGGCATTCCTCATGAGATTGGTCCACTCGCGTTTCGATCTCTCGTCGAGGTATTTGAAGTCTCCAGCAGAAAATTCAAGGATCGTGTTGCTTTCGAAAACATGGGAGAACAACTCACCTTTCAAGAGGTGGATGAATTCTCTACTGCCTTTGGTGCTTATCTTCAAAAGGAACTTAGCCTGCAGAAAGGTGACCGAATAGCCATCCAGATGCCTAACCTTCTTCAATTCCCGATCGCACTTATTGGTGCTTTGAAGGCCGGCCTTATCGTCGTCAATACAAACCCTCTTTACACTCCACGGGAAATGCAGCATCAGTTCAATGATGCAGGCATTTCTGCCATTGTGATCCTTGAAAATTTCGCTGGTAACCTGCAAGCAATACTGGACAAGATATCTGCAAAGCACATTATCATTGCACGGATGGGGGATATGATGGGCGCTTTTAAAGGATCCTTCATCAATTTTGCGGTGAAGTCAATAAAGAAATTGGTTCCAGAATATCATATTCCCAATGCCATTCCCTTCAAATCAGCATTGCGAAACGGATCACATTTGACATTGGACAAACCCATCATTGACTCCGAAGACCTGGCTGTACTTCAATACACGGGAGGAACTACAGGAATTGCAAAAGGAGCTCAGCTTTCTCACCGGAACATCATTGCCCACAACATGATGATCACCCATTGGTTCAAACCATACTTGTCGGCCAGCCAGTCCAATATCATGATCACTGCCATACCCATGTACCACATTTTTGGTCTTACGGTAAACGGCGTGCTGATGTACTCAACAGGAGTGAAGAACGTATTGATAACCAATCCCAGGGACATCCCTGGATTTGTCAAAGAATTGAAAAAGCACAAGTTCACTATCATTACAGGCGTAAATACCCTGTTCAATGGGCTGTTGAACAATGCAGGCTTCAAAGAGTGTAATTTTTCTTTTTTACATGGCGCTATTGGCGGGGCCATGGCGGTTCAAGATGCGGTGGCCAACAAATGGGAAGAAGTAACAGGCACTTCCATTGTGGAGGGTTATGGATTGAGTGAAACTTCGCCCGTTCTTTGTTGCAATCCGCTGGATGGAAAACATAAACGCGGGACCATCGGAATCCCTATGCCCAGCACCGAAGTTGCGATATTTGACGATGATGGGAATATGCTTCCGCAAGGACAGACAGGTGAGATCTGCGCTCGTGGCCCTCAGGTCATGCGAGGCTATTGGAAGCAGGACAATGCGGGAGTGTTCTTTAACAATGAATGGTTCCGTACCGGCGACATTGGCGTGATGGATAATGATGGCTACTTCAAGATCGTAGATCGCAAGAAAGACATGATCAAGGTATCCGGTTTCAATGTATATCCAAATGAAATTGAAAATGTTCTTGCATCCCATCCTAAGGTTTTGGAGGTAGCTGCCATTGGCCTTCCAGACCCCAAGTCAGGGGAGGTGATTAAAGCATTCATTGTGAAAAAAGACCAGACGCTCTCCGAAGAGGAAGTAAAGGCATTCTGTCATGCGAACCTTACCAACTATAAAGTACCCAAGTACATAGAATTCCGAAAGGAACTGCCAAAAACCAATGTTGGAAAGATTCTGCGTCGGGCTCTGAAAGAGGAAGAAGTCGCCAAAGCATCAGGGACGACTTAATTTTCAACTTCAACTTCTCGCCATTCATCAACCTCTATATCTTGCGTTTTAAAATTCTCCTTATGAAATTATTCATTGTCTTTGCATTTCTGTTGTGTTCAGCCCTGGTTTCCTTTCGTACCACGGAGCATGCCATTCTCAATGCTTCGGATTCTTTGCGTTATCCGGAAGAGAAGCATTTCAAGAACCTTCGCCAACTTACTTTCGGCGGCGATAATGCTGAAGCCTACTGGAGTTTTGACAGTAAAATGGTCAGTTTTCAATCCAATAACAAGAATTGGGGATTGAAGTGTGATCAGGTGTTTTATATGAAAACCGAAGGGACCGACCTGAGCGGAGGAATGAAGCCAGCCCTTATCAGCACGGGCTTTGGGCGCACAACATGCTCATTTTTCCTTCCAGGCAATAAGACGATACTCTATGCTTCAACACATCTTGGAGGCAACGACTGTCCGGCAGAGCCTGAGCGCAAGCCCGGAGGAAAATACCTGTGGCCTGTGTATGATAGTTACGACATTTTTGTTGCCGATCTGAATGGTAAAATGATAAAGCAATTGACGAATAGCCCTGGATATGATGCTGAAGCAACTGTTTCGCCCAAGAAGGATAAGATAGTATTTACCTCCACACGAAATGGCGATCTTGATCTGTATGTCATGGACATTGACGGAAAAAATGTAAAACAGATAACCAATGAACTTGGCTATGATGGTGGAGCATTCTTTTCTCCTGACGGAAAGAAGATTGTGTTCCGTGCTTCACGTTTCAAAACGGAAGATCAAAAGAAAGAATATCTGGACTACTTAAAGCAAGGACTTGTGGCTCCCACGGCGATGGAGATATTTATTTGCAATGCCAACGGAACGGGATTAAAGCAAATCACCAGCCTGGGCAAGGCCAACTGGGCACCATTTTATCATCCTGCTGGAAAGAAGATCATCTTCAGCTCCAATCACAAGGGCACCCGCGGCTTTGAGTTTAATTTGTATATGATCAATGAGGATGGAACGGGCCTCGAACAGATCACCTATGACAAGGTATTCGATTCTTTCCCCATGTTTTCTCCTGATGGTAAGAAGTTTATTTTTTCATCGAATAGGAATAACGGAGGAACACACGACACTAATCTTTTCATAGCAGACTGGGTAGATTAGAAATACCCAAAAACAGATTTCACAGATTTACCCTGGAACAAAAATCAGTGCCTGCTATTTGTTATCCAAACAACCACTCCAACCCGTAGTACTTGTCCACAATGACAAGAATGGAAAGAATGCCTAACACGACAGGACAAAACCAGGAGATAGCGAAGTTGATATAGCCTTGCACAAAGGATCCAACATAGCCTGGATTACCTATCGCCAGTTCGTTGTTCAGGCTGCCCACCCTCCACTTGCTCCTTATGAAAAGGCACATGATGCACCCGCCGGATACCAGCATGATGTCGCACAAATCTGCCACGAATGAAAGGAAGTCCGGGGAATTGTGAAAGGGAAGCTTGTTGAGAAAGGGAACCAGACCCTGGCTATACATGGTGGGAATTCCCAGCACAAAGATGAGTCCCGACACACCCCAAACGACGGCTTTGCGGGGCAACTTCTTCTGGTCCACAAAATATGCCGCGGGAACTTCGAGCAAGGAGATAGTCGAGGTCAATGCCGCAAAGCAAATCAGAAGAAAGAATGAACCCCCGACAATTCTGCCGACAAAAGGTCCCATACTTTGAAACGCCTGTGTGAGAATAACGAAGATCAATTTCGGCCCCTGACCCGGCTCAGCTCCCAAAGAGAAAACCAATGGGAACACCATCAGCCCGGCAAGAAATGCTACCGACGTATCAGCCATCGAAATGATGACTGCCGACTTCACGATGTTTTGATCTTTGGTAACGTAAGAACCATATGTGATGAGGCAACCCATCCCCAACGAGAGGGAGAAGAAAGCCTGACAAAGTGCATAGAAAATTGTTTTTGAATGTATCTCGCTGAAGTCAGGGACAAGGTAAAACCGTACACCATCCATGGCGTGTGGAAGGGTCAGGCTATAAATGATAAGGCCAATGAGAATGATGTACAACCCGGGCATCATAATTTTATTGGCAGCTTCGATACCCTTCGCGATGCCTTGAGCAACAATGACAGCGGTAATCACCATGAACCCCAATGAAAAAAAGAAGAGAGGTCCTATATCGTTGACGTAGTCACCGAAGAAACTTCCAAAGTCCTGGTGGTCGAGTAAATTTCCAAAAGAGATTTCAAGAAAATATCCAAAAGCCCAACCAGCTACCACGTTGTAGTATGAAAGGATCAAGACACCGGCCAGAATGCCATAGAGCCCGAGGTATCCCCAATTTCCTCCTCCGAGCTTTTTGTAGGATCCAAAGGCATCACTTCCGGCGTTGCGTCCAATGGCAATTTCACCAACCATGACCGGGAAGCACAGCATCAAGACACAAATAAGGTATATGAAAAGGAAGCCCGCTCCTCCGTTTGTTCCCGCGAGATAGGGGAAGCGCCAGATGTTGCCCAAACCTACGGCAGATCCGGCCGCGGCCAGAATGAAACCTAATTTACTGGAAAAGTTACCTCGGTTCGACATGTTTGCTGGTTTTGCAGCAAAATAGACCTTAAACCAAAATAATCAAAAAGACGTTAGCAGCATGTGACTTAATTAAGTTTTCGAGTCATTACTCAAGATTCTTGTAAGAAGGTTAAATTTGAGGACCCTATTTTTTATACTTCACTATGGAGGAACAAAAGAAACTTACCACCCAGGAAAAGGCCTTGCAGATCAATCTTAGCAAGTCCATTTATGGCTCATTTGCCGAAATAGGTGCCGGGCAGGAGGTAGCCGCC
>JANYHW010000218.1 GCA_025358885.1 Cytophagales bacterium
CAAAGAAAAGTACCGAATCACCTAAAAGCGACCCGATGATAAGGAAAACCAATATGGAAGAGATTCTTGCCAGAAGAATTGTGATTGAGAATAGGGCGTCAAATGTAGCTAATATCAATGAATATCTCTCTAATGAAATTCACGGCTCGGACCATGGCGGTGGGTTGAAACTCCAGAGCAAGGCAAGCCGCTAACAGGAATTCTGAGGGCCTTAGCCTTTCAATGGCAGTCTGATGATAAAGCAAGCTCCTTTTCCTCCGGCACTTTCCACCGTAATCGAGCCTTTGAGCATATCCACGAGGTCTTTAACGATAGAAAGCCCCAACCCTGAAGAGCTTTCTCCATCGGTGGGCCGGGCGCTGAGTTTCTTGAATTTATGGAAAAGCTTATCACGTTCTTCTTCCAGTATCCCAGGCCCTTCATCCTGAATGGTAAAACAAAGTTTATTTTTGTCTTGTGATACTTCCACATGAACTGATTTACCGAATGGGGAAAATTTCAATGCATTGGAAATCAGGTTGTCAAGTATCCTGATCAAAACATCCTGGTCGGTTCGAACCATTTCGTTGTCGAGGTGATTTTGAAAATCAAGTCGAATATTCTTCCGCGATGCCCATGAACCGAACCTGTCACCCAACTGCATGAATACTTTTGCTATGGAAGCATCGGCATAGTTAATCGTGATGGTTCCCTGCTCAATGCGGCTGAGGTCGAGGAGATCTGTGATGAGTCGCTGCATATTTTCGCAGGTCTCTTCCATGAGATCAACGTATCCCAGGTGCTTGGGCGACAGGGATTGTGGATCCAACTTCATCACTTCCAGAAGACCCGTAATGCCGGCGAGTGGCGCCTTCAGATCATGTGTGGTGATGCCCAGGAAGTTATTTTTCTCCTCATTTAGCTGAATGAGGTCCTTGTTGGCTTCCTCCAATTCATGTGTGCGGTCCTTTACCTTTTGTTCCAACTGCTGGTTTAGAAGTTGGAGCTCCTGAAGCAACCGGGTGTTGTCTTTCTCTTTGTTGGCGATGGTGATCAGCGCCGCCAGAGAAGTGATCCCGATCAGGGCGAAACTCGAAAAGCGAACCACGTCGTTAATAAAATAGCGTTGCTCCAGTGCATCGTTACGTTCATTCAGAAGCGATTGCTCAAATGCAATAAAATCTGACGTCCAATAGCGGATGCTGTCAAGCCGGGCTTTGGATATTTTCATCGTCACAAAGTGAGTCGCACTGTCCCTGCCATAGGTACGGAGCAAATGAAAACTTTCTTCGAGGTTTGCTTTTTTAAGTCTCACCAGGGGGAGGAGTCTGTTTTGCAGGATTTCAACTTGCCTGGGGTTCTCATTCACCAGGAGTGTCAGGGTATCAATGTCTTCGTTAATTTCTTGCAGGGCCTCCTGATAGGGTTCAAGAAATGTGGAGTCGGAGGTAATGAGATATCCCCGCAAACCAATTTCCATGTCCTTCATCATAGACAACAAACTGGTGGAAGACTGAATGACTTTGTAATGGTGAATCACCAAAGAAGTTGTTTCCTTCTTCTGCAATACATTCAAATACGTGATGATCGCACTCACGACAGTGAGCACGACAGACAATATCAACAATGAACGAACACCGACTGCTTTCACGCTATGGGGTTAATCGGGGGCTTTTTGGTTAAGGTTGACTGAATTTGCAGCAAGATCTCAATTTGTTTTTGCTGTATATCACAAAGATGTTTAAACTGGTCAATTAATGACAGGTCCATTTTCTTGTGAAGGCTCCTGATCTCCACTTCCGCCTTTAGATTGATGAGGTAGTCGTTTTCGGCACGTTCGCGATCTTTCTTTTCTTTTCTGTTTTGGCTCATCATGATCACGGGCGCCTGGAGTGCAGCGATGCACGAAAGAATAAGGTTGAGAAGAATAAATGGGTATGGATCAACAGGTTTAAGGAGGATGACCGTGTTAGCCATGATCCAGGCAGTCATGGTGGCCAGAAAAAGGATAATGAATGACCAACTCCCGCCGAACAAGGCAATGCGGTCTGAAAGGCGGTCACCAAATGAAGGTGGGATTGCATTCTGCTTTTCACCCAGGTCAACTGCAAGAAGTTGTTCTTCCTCTACAGACTTCTGTACGATGTCATGCAATTTGGACAAGTGCTGGTTTTCGGTCTCCAGCAGTTGTTCCAGGTATTGGGTGTTTTCTCTTTTCTTCATGGTCAAAAAGCTTCACCTATGTTGATATAGGTTCCCTGTGATTGTTTACCAAAGCCGGCGTCGATGCGAAGGTTCAGTTTTTCTTTCGGCCTTAAGGCATACCTTAGTCCAACACCAAAAGACGGTTTAATGCTTTTAAGTTGGAAGAGGTCGTCGTATGAAGTGCCCACGCGGCCGGCACCTGCAAATGTAGTAAAGCCCCAACGTTCGCTCACGGGCACCCTGAATTCTGCCTGAATGGCAACCATACTGCGGTCGGTGTATCTCCCTTCATAGTATCCACGCATAAATGAACTTGAACCGATACTCGCCAGGTCGCGAACTGGCGCATCTCCCAGGGCTGACACCAGGTTGAACTGAAAAGCCAATACACGGTTTTTGTGCAACGACAAGTACTTTCTTATGTCCAGATTGCGGACAGTGAAATTAAAATCACTACCAATGGATTTGCTGTACTGACCAATATAATATTGCACATAAAAACCTTTCGACGGACTGAATGCGTTGTTCCGACTGTCCCACGTAATCAAAATTCCTGCTCCGGAAATCTTACCGCCATTTCTCCCCGTAATATTCTGGGTGTCAAAAAGGCTTGTCCCGTCTTTGTTATAATCAAATTCATACACATTCTGGAATTCATAGCTGACGCCAAGGAAAAAGTCAGAAAATATTTTGCGCAAAAGCTGAGGATATAGGTCATATTGACTGATGGCATATTTCTCCAGGTTCTCATTAGGGGTTTCGTTGCCCAATCCCCAAAACCGATCGGGAAAATGGCTAAAAGAGGCAATAAAATGAAAAATGAATTTCTCCTTGGGAAAGTATATGGTGCCATCGCTGGCAAAGACCAGTTGATTGCGCAAGGTGTAGAAGGAAACGTTCTTCAGGTTTGAGGTCCGCGTTGTGGAGTCATGCCACAGCTTGAAGAAGAAAGTGCCAGCTATGCCTGCACCCCATAAGTACTCAGGTGACTTGACAATAACCGGGAAAAGAACAAGTCGTTTTTGTTTTTTCTTGGTGACAGGAATAACGTCGGCGTCTGTCTTGATATCCGCCTTTGAATCTGCCTGCGACCAGGCAGTAAAGGAGATGAGCATCAGCAGCCAGATGATGAGGTGAAGCCTTCCGATAGACATTATGTCGCATTTGAGGTTGCAAATGGGGTTGAAGTTAGCCCTTTTCACAACCAAGGCGAAAATTATTAGGCGGGAAGGTCAAACCCCCTCAAAACCGATTCTTTTGAAAGAATTTGCGGAGGTAGTTGAAGGCTGAATGGTCTTTGCCCAAGGTGAAGAAAAAATTGCTTGGAAGCTTATACAGCCTGGCCCGTCGGAGGTCATCATAAAATTTATCGGCAGAGGGAGGGGCGGATGGCTTGCCCTTAATGGAGGGAAGAACAATTACCCCGCCGGACTCTTTAACAATAACAGAAAGTCCCTGTGCCAGCGTTGCCGACAGCTCGGGATCAATGATGACAATGTCTACCGGGTTGTTCTTGAGGTGAGAGACCAACGCGGTCTCAAGTTCACCCGACGCGATGCAAGGTTCTTTCTGCACGTCATTGGATTTTACTCCCCTGTGAGGATAGTGCTGCAGGTAATAGCCGTGTGCTTCGAGGAGTGAATGGTAGATAGGCTGTGTGGATGATGGTGCAGGACTGGTAGTAAACAGCTTGAGTTTTGCTTTCATTCGAAGGGCAAGTTCGCACGCCCAGGCGTAACTATCAAAATATTGACTTTCGACTGAAAATGGATAGAGCAGTGTCTTTGTAATACTCATTCCACCTTTGGAGCGGTGGCCGTAACAAAGTCACGCTAGCCGGCAGTAAATAATTCGATTCGTCCCAGCACTTGTTCCAGGCCATAGGTAAGGGCAAGGGCGTAAAGCATGTTGAGTTTTTCGCGGCTGCGTTTGAGTCTCATTTTGACAGCGCTTCCCGAAATATTGAGCTGCGTCTGAAGGCTTTCCACAGATTCTCCCTGAAGGTATTTCAACTTGAGCAGATGTCTTTCTTTGTCAGGCAAGGCATTGATCAGCGAATACATGATCAGCTCCTGTTCGGCACGGTCACTGGTCTCTTCCGCAGCAGGCGTTCCATCGGGTTGATCATCATCGCGGTAGGAATTTGCTTCCAGGGAATGAAACTGGAAGCGTCCGTTTTTCTTCAGGGTGGCCAGGCAATGGCGATGGGTAATCGTGTAGAGCCATGTAGAAAAAGAAGACTCACCTTTGAAGGAGTGGATATTATCAAATGCTTTCATCAGCGCCTCCTGGGCAAGGTCAAATGCTTCTTCCTGCTTCTTTGTAAAAGAAAAACATTTGTTGAAGACTTTTTTGTAGTAGCGATTATACAATTCACCGAGTGCGAGGCGGTCACCTTCACGAATGGCGGCCACTAATTCTTCATCGGTTGCAGCTGAAAGGGATCGGATAGACATAGCCTTTGGGGATTAGAGGTTGACACCCTAAATGTATGACCGTCCAACCATGCTAACCGAGGGTGAAACACTGATTTGTGAAAAACGGTGATTTACCGAGTGGTAAGAGAAATGCTTAGGAAAAACTGAAGTTGGATAGGGAATGCCGTCCACCGACAACAAATAACCGACAACAAACAGCTAGATAATTCCCTTCTCAATCGCATACTTCACCAAGCCTACGGTATTCTTTACCTGGAGTTTCTCCAACAAATTCCTGCGGTGAGTATCCACTGTGCGGATGCTTATGAATAGTTTCTCGGCGATTTCACCGTTTGAATACTCTTGTGCGATCAACCTGAGCACTTCGATCTCACGGTCTGAGAGGGGTGATTGCATAGTTTTCTTTTGATCCGGGGCAGGGGACTTTGGGTTCGTAAGTGCCTGCAAAAGCGTAGCCGAAACCTTTTGACTGAAATAGCTGTCGCCTTTGGCCACCGTATGGATGGCTGTGAGCAGTTCTTCGCGCCCGGCATTCTTGAGAAGATAGCCACTGGCTCCGGCTTCCAGCATCCTGATAATGTAATCTGGCTCTTCGTGCATCGTGAGTCCAAGAACATGAAGCTGAGGGTACAGGGCCTTGATGGACTGCGTGGCCTTGATGCCGTTGGTTTCACCGAGGTCGATGTCCATGAGTACAACATCGGCAGGGTGTTCTGCCAATACTTTTAGAACATCTTCGGCATTTTCGGCCTCGCCGGCCACTTCAATATCCGATTCACGGTCCAGCAGGCCCCGAAGACCGACCCTGATTATTTTGTGATCATCGGCGATAATGACTTTAATGGCACTCATTAGACTTCTCGGATTACGCTATCAACAGTTAAAAAATATAATTGTATGGACAACTGCTACAAGATATAGAATAACTTGAATGACTATGGCTACCTCCCTGTTGATGGCCTTGTTTTAGAGGCACCCAGTCATCATAAGTCACAAAATAACATGAACATTGACCTGTCATATTCAGGCATTTGGATTTGGGTGTGATCAAAGGCTATTTTGAAAATAAATGGTAGCTTGCGTCAATTTTTTTGATGTATCAGCCAGGGCTTTAACCTTTAAACAAGAGCAATAGTCTTTGAAATTGATTCTCATGGGGGTGAAACTCCGCAATAACCATGTCGCACCTACTTAAAATGAGCACTAAAATCCTAATTCTTATTAGTATTGTATGGTTGTCCCTGGCTTCTTGCGGACCAAAAAAAGTGGGCGGGCTGCAAAAGAATTACTTTCTCAAGGGGGATACGATTGTCATACCTGACAGTTCAAACATCAGATCAAAAATAAAGATTGCAAGTGCTAGCATTGAACCATACAGGCTGCAGATATTTTCCGCTGCGAAGGTCACTGCCATTCCAAACAAGTTTGCAGTCATTGCCGCCCCGTTTAATGGGCGCATCATGGAATCATTTGTCAAGCTTGGTCAGGAAGTCAGTCAAGGTACTCCGCTTTTTAGTATCAATTCGTCCGAATTTACGGATGCACAAAAACTCTATCTCCAGGCCAAGCAGCAATATTTACTGGCTGACAAGGATTTTAAGCGGCAAAAGGATCTTGTGGATAATGGCGTGGGCATCCAGAAGGATCTTGAATCTGCAAAGACGACCTATGAGATAACCAAGAGCGAGTATGAGAAGTCTCAGGCCAGCATCAGGATATTTGGCGTCGATCCTGATAAAATGATTTTTGGGGAACCCCTGGTTGTCCGTTCTCCGATAAGGGCCCAGGTCATTGCAAATAAAATTGTTGTTGGAAAATACCTGACAGACAACAGTGATCCGATACTAACCGTCGCTGAACTTTCCACGGTTTGGATTACGGCGACGGTTAAAGAAAAGGACATTCGTCTTGTTAAGGAGGGCGATGTAACCGCCGCTGAAGTCACGGCATATCCGGGCGAGGTCTTCAGGGGGAATGTTTATCACATTGATGATATGGTAGACGAAGAAACAAGAGCCATCAATGTGCTGATTGAATGTAATAACCAGGATAAAAAACTTAAGCCGGGGATGTATGCAACCATCAGGTTTACTGAGACCCCGGTGATGTCAGTTTTCGTGCCACCCTCTTCTTTACTTCAGTTCAATGACAGGAACTTCCTTTTTGTTGAAGTGGCACAATATCAATTTATTAAAATTTATGTGACGACCGCTGAGTCTCAAAATGGGAAAACACTCATAAAAGAAGGACTAAAGGGAAATGAAAGGATCATCGTTGAAGGTGGTTTTTATTTGTTAGATGCAAAATAATAAGAACGGAATGCTGACGGGGAATGTAAGTGAAACGACGAAACGGGGATGAAGAAGTTCATACTTACAGCGATCTCCCGACGTTGGCTCATGCTGACACTATTTATATTGCTGGCGATATTTGGATATTACAGTTGGAGCCAGTTGTCGATAGAAGCCTACCCCGACATAGCCGATGTGACATCCCAGGTAGTAACACAGGTTCCGGGCCTTGCTGCTGAAGAAGTTGAACAGCAGATTACGATTCCAATTGAACGTGCATTAAATGGTCTGCCGGGTATGCATGTCATGCGGAGTCGAAGCACCTTTGGCCTTTCCATGGTTACCCTCGTATTCGAGGATGGTGTTGAGGACTATTGGGCCCGGATGAGGATTCAGGAGCGTTTGAATCAGCTGGCACTTCCCAAAGGCGCTCAACCGGGCCTTGATCCGCTCACTTCCCCCATTGGAGAAATCTACAGATACATTATTGTCAGTGACCGCTATGACATGCGGAAACTGAAAGACTTGCAGGACTGGGTGATCAAACCAAGGATTAAGCAGGTTCAGGGTATCGCCGATGTGACAAATTTTGGAGGGATATCCACTCAATATCAGGTAGAGATAGATCCGAAAAAACTCGAGCAATATCGGGTGACCTTGGTGGATGTGGAGAACGCCATTACCAACAATAATAATAATGTTGGAGGAAGTATTCTGAAACGTGGAGACCTCGGCTATGTCGTTCGTGGTATCGGTCTGCTCAAGGACCTTAACGACATGGGTAATATTGTGGTAAGAAGTCAAAAAGGTGTTCCTATTTTTTTGAAAGACTTGGGTACATTAAAGTTTGGTACACTGGAGCGAAAAGGAATCCTTGGCTACTCCGATCACAACGAGAATTATTCTGAAAGCATCGAAGGAATTGTATTGTTGCTCAAAAAACAAAACCCATCTGAGGTCCTTGAAGGTGTTCACAAAGCCGTCGATGAGTTGAACAATGAAACTCTTCCGCAAGGGGTCAAGATTGTTCCATTCATTGATCGCACCAATTTGGTAAAGACCACGCTCGACACGGTTTCTCATACACTGGTCGAAGGCATTACCCTGGTCATTATCGTATTGATTATCTTCCTAGGCAGCTGGCGTGGCGCCTTGCTGGTCGCCATCACGATTCCGTTGTCTCTCCTGATTGCTTTCATTTTGATGCAATTGACCAATATACCTGCGAACCTTTTGTCATTGGGTGCAATTGATTTTGGAATTATCGTGGATGGAGCCATTGTCATGATGGAGACTATCCTCAAGAAACGGGAGGATAATGAGGGCCTTGAATTGCAGGAACTTTCGATCGGAGAAATTGCCGCACAGGTGGCGAAGCCAATTTTCTTCGCGACTATAATCATCATGATCGCCTATCTGCCCCTCTTTGCCTTTGAAAGAGTGGAGAAAAAACTGTTTACCCCGATGGCGTTCACTGTGAGCTATGCGCTGTTTGGGGCGTTGATGGTCGCGATGTTATTAATTCCAGGCCTAGCCTACATTGTCTATAAGAAACCTCAAAAAATGTTTCACAACCGCTGGCTGGAAAGACTCGGCGCCCTGTATCACAATGCAACTGTCAGGATATTGGAGAAACCGCGGAAAGTTCTTCCGCCCCTGGGCGCAGTGTTGATTGCCGCTTCAATACTTACATACAGTGTTGGAAAGGATTTTCTTCCTCCCCTGGATGAGGGATCCATATGGCTTCAGGTTACGCTGCCACCCGGGATATCACTTTATAAGTCTCAGGAAATGGCCGACCAGCTTAGAAAGGCCACGTTACAACACGATGAAGTAACCTACATGATGACCCAGGTAGGAAGGAATGACGATGGTACAGACTCCTGGACACCCTCGCACTATGAATGTTCGGTTGGTCTGAAGCCCTACAGCGAATGGCCAAGGGGCATGAACAAGTACAAATTGATCGATCAGCTCGCTGCCGATTATGCTAAGATGCCAGGATATACAGTAGGCTTTTCTCAACCCATGATTGATGGGGTAATGGATAAGATTTCGGGAGCACATAGTGAATTAGTGGTAAAGATTTTTGGTGAGGACTTCGAAGAAACCAGGCGTATTGCCGAGGATGTACTCAAGACTTTAAAAAGTGTAAAGGGAGCTGTTGACCTGGCAATTGATCAGGAACCACCGCTTCCCCAGCTTCAAATTAAAATTGATCGCGATGCAGTGGCGCGGTATGGTTTGAACGTCAGCGATGTTGCCGACCTGATCGAGGTAGCGATTGGGGGTAAGGCTATTTCCAAGATATTTATTGGCGAAAAGGTCTATGACATCACTTGCCGGTTTGTAGAACAGAGCCGAAACACTCCGGAAGCTATCTCCAATCTCATGCTTACGACACCCGATGGGGCCCGAATCCCCGTCTCCCAGGTGGCTGGGGTTGAGTTAAATACAGGTGAAAGTACCATCACGCGTGAAATGAATAAGCGGCACCTAACAGTCAAGCTCAATCTGCGCGGAACGGACCTTACCACATTCCTTGCCCTTGCCCAAGATAGAATTGAAAAAGATATTAAGTATGATCATGAAAAATATCCAATCAAATGGGGTGGGCAATTTGAAAATCAGAACAGGGCTTATGCCCATTTGGCATTTATTGTGCCCCTGGCATTGGCCCTCATGTTTATACTGCTGTATGGCTCGTTTGGCCGCTTCAGACAGGCTGGCCTGATCCTCTCTGTGGTTCCTTTGGCACTCTTTGGGGGTATGCTTGCCCTCAATATTCGTGGAATGACATTGAATGTTTCTTCTGCTGTGGGGTTCATTGCGCTGTTTGGTGTGGCCATTCAAAACGGCGTCATTATGATCTCAAATCTGAACCACCACCGTGACGAGGGACTTGCACTGAAAGAAGCTGTCATTCTGGGAACAAGGCAGCGTTTTCGTCCGATTTTGATGACGGCAACCGTTGCGATCCTTGGGTTACTCCCTGCCTCGCTGGCCACTGGAATAGGTTCCGATGTTCAACGTCCATTGGCAACGGTAATTGTGTATGGATTGCTTACGGCAACAGCCATTACCTTGTTTGTTCTTCCTGCCATGTATTATATGACTGAAAAGGTTTGGGGAGATGATTTTGTTGTTACTACGTTGAAGTCAGATTCGCAAGCATGAAAAATCGAAGCCTGATATCTGCGATGAGCCCGATAGCGCCTAAAGGATATTCAAAGTGTGGCTTTGTTTTGATTTTTTGCATGATCTCCGCCAACGTGGTTACAGCACAAATAGATTCCACATTCAATAGAATACCGATCTCGTTTGCTCAATTCATGGGCATGGTGGGTAAGAACAATCTTGCCTATGCGGCCGAAAAATTTAACCTGAACATAGCGGATGCCAATGTGGAATTAGCAAAGGTCTTTCCTGATCCGGAGTTAGGTCTTGGGTGGTTTGACAATGGGATGCGCCGGATGGGCATGGGCTATGGGTTTAATAGTCGCCTGAGCCGCACCATTGAACTTGGAGGAAAGCGGCAGGCAAGGATCGATTTGGCCAAGAGCGAAAGTGAATTTACGCTTTACCTGTTGCAGAACTATTTCAGGAATCTCAGGGCAGACGCGACATTGAATTACCTAAGTGCGCTTCAAGATAAATATTTAGTTGATGTAAAAGTTAATTCCTACAAAGCGTTGACCCGCCTCGCTGTTTCTGATAGCATTCGATTCAAGCTTGGTTCAATCAAGGATGTTGATGCCAGACAATCGAAAGTGGAGGCAGGCACGATGCTAAACCAGGTTTTTCAATATCTGGCTTCCTGGAAGATGGGGTTGCTGAATCTTGGACTGCTGGTAAGCAAGCAAAGTGCCGACAGTTTATTCTATCCCATAGGTGATTTTTCACGTTTTGATCGTGAGTTTGAATTGGAGGCATTGATAACGGAAGCCCAGAACAATCGGGCTGACCTGCTGGCGGCCCTTCAGAATAAAACAACAACCCAGCGAATGATTCAATTGGCAAAGGCCAACCGGATCATTGACCTGGGCGTCGGGGCGGGGGTTGGATATGCGTCCTACGACTATAATATCGTTGCGCCCACTCCTTCATTTACTCAGGTTTCTGCCGGGATAAGTATCCCACTTAAGTTTTCTAATAAATATGCTGGCGAACTCAAGATGGCTCACTATGCGGGTGTTCAGGCTGAGCTCCTGTACAAGCAAGCCGAAATTCAGATTCGAACAGAGGTAACGCAGGCGTATTTCAACTACTACACCATTCGAAAGCAAGTCTTTCAGTTTAACAATGGATTGCTCCTGGAGGCAAAGAAGGTAAGGGATGGAAAGGTCTATAGTTATCAGCGTGGAGCTTCCAGTTTGCTGGAAGTGCTCAATGCTCAGAGAACCTACAATGAGGTGCAACAGAGTTACTATGAAATTCTGTACAACTATGCAGCTGCCCTTGTGGAACTTGAGCGTGCGGCTGGGATGTGGGATATTGATTTTTAAAGTGAATAATGAATAGGATATTGTTCATATTGGTCTTTGTACTTGGTCTGGCTTTCGGTGCGGACGGCCAGGATCATGACACTACCACGCTAACAGTCGGTGCCCGTACATCTCTTGGCTTCAAGGTAGGTTATACCCAGGCGCAATTGCGTGGCGCAGATTTGGATAGCTTGTCGGCAGATGGTACGTCAAGTGCAATTCAGGGATTTCATGTTGGGGTCAGTGTCAACTCCATGTTGGGTAAATATTTTTGGCTCAAACACGAACTGCTCTTTATCCAGAAAGGATCCAATATTACACTTTCCGATCCTGTCAATGGTACATATAAGACAACGCTTAAAACCTGGTCACTTGATCTCTTCCCTATCAGTCCTGCCTTTCATTACAGGGGATTCCAATTGTATGCCGGCCCGTACCTCAGTGTTTTGGTGGACGCCAACATCAGGCGAAAGAATTCGTCCGGCCAATTTGAAAATGATCATAGCATTTTCGGCAGCGGCCGCAATTTCCAGAACCAGTCAAAATACCTCCAGAAATTTGACTATGGCTTCAATATCGGCTTGGAGTATGAATTTGGATTTGGTTTGAACGTCGGGGTAAAATACACCAGAGGCTATGCAGAACTTTTGGATTGGGCAAACAGTATTACTGTTGGAAAGCCCACAGATGCGACGAAAATTAGGATTTACTCCGAGTTTGTCAATGTTTCCGTCGGATACAGTTTCATGAAAGGAAAAAAATAATCTGTTTTCTCCGGTGACCTCAGAATCTCCCGGACTCTAAAGGGCAGTCTTTTCTAGACTTTGCTTTAAGCCAGGTGGGCTTAGGGTGTTTTGGTAGGTTGAAGCCGGCCCAGGGGTGGGTCGGCTTTCTTTTTTGTCCCATCCAGGATAATGGCCAAGTCAGAGAATTCATTTGGCATTCTTATTTGCCGATGAAATCCGGGTGTGATATAGGTCAATCGCTGCCGATAACAATCCTTGTAATGAGCCTGAACGTACTTGATCGGCAGACTGTATTTCTACATACCGTGAGATCTTCCCGGTCCCACGCAGGATCTTGTCCGGATCGGGCAAATCGACGCCGCGGTTGAATCCAAGTTTCAATCCTTTCTTTGAAGGGACGATCACGCAAATCAATTCTGAATACTTCTTCCCGTAAGCATAGGCCACCAGGCGGGCGGATAAGTCCAGTTGTTCCTGAATGCCTGGAAGGCTGTTCACTAACATTTTCCTCAGGGCCGTCGCATTCGTAACTACGGATGGTTCATATTTCGAAAGGAATGAATCAATTTTGCTTCCAGTTTCCAATTTTCTGCTTTCAATTTATCATTTCATTCTGCCGTAGTCGGGTCGATAATGGTAGACACTTTGCTGACGGAGTTGGCGGGAAACCCACCTTGCTTGGCGTGCTCACGCACCATCGCTTCATTCGGTGCATTGTATACACAGTAGATTTTATTTTCGGTGACGTAACTCTGGACCCACTGGATCTGGGGACCCATTTTGCTGAGCACACCGCACGACGTTTGTGAAATGCCTTTCAATTGTTCCGTGGTCAATTTTCCCGCGCCGGGAATCTCTCTTTCAATGACATACTTGGGCATAAAATATTTGGGTTAATGGTTCAGGCACAATTGCCAATTGAAATATAGGATTAAAAGAAATGAGAACCACCTGCCGGAACTAATTTTTGCCCATGGACGATGAGCCGACGAATCCTTATTGGCCTTTGTTTTTTCGTGAGATGGTGGACGCCACCACCACTATGATCATGATTATCCACGAAAGGAGGGGCACGGCGAGAAAAATGAATGCGGGCTTTACATCGGGCGGGGTCACAAGGCCACTGTACCCGATCACTGAAATAAAGGCAATCGCCAGCATCATTTTGTAGCGCACAGATGACCTGCGCAAAGCAATCACTTCCATGAGGATGAGTGCCAGAAACGGAGACCCTACCCAGCCTGTAAAAAGTGTCATCAGAAGAATTGACGGATTGTTCCGGCCTGTATAAAACATCCAACCCAACGATCCCGCACCCACAACAACAACAGCACCCAGCGCCAGTGCACGGAACAAGGCATTGGATTTGTCATTGTTCATTTCAGCATTCATTCTCAATTCCTTAACTCTTGATTCTAATTCTTAATTTCCTAGAGCTTTTTCCATAATGGCATTATTGTGCCCTTTGTACAACACCCGGTCAAAAGTGGTCCAACCCGATCGCTTGTACAGGGGTTCTGCGGTGTATGTATAAAGGTATATTTTCTTAAACCCTGCTTCAATGGCTCCGTGTTCAATTTTCGAGAGTAACATTTGACCAAGACCATTGTTTCTGCGATTCTCCTCGGTGTACAGCATGGCCGCCCAGGGTTTAAATTCTTCAAATCCCGGATGCTCGCGAAAGAGACCAACCTTGTTGTGCAACCCGCCTGAAGCAATCAAGTTGTTGCCGTCCATGAGCACCAGGTGAAACAGTACATCTTCCGACGGAACATTGGATAGTCTGTTTAAGGTAGTTTCTTTGGGAATGCTCCACTGATCAAGGTACCAGCCGGCGATGATGTTAATGTAGTCTTTATCCTCTGAATGAAGTTTTTCAATATGAAGATTGTTTGTCACGGGCTGGTAAGTTCAATGAAAAGCAGAGTACGATCATTTTGTTTCGATATACATCTGCAAGGTATCCACATACTTACCATCAGGCTGCTTGATGGCTTTGATATGCCTTCCTTCCTCAATGAAACCCATGTTCTGATATAGTTTGATGGCATGGACATTCGTAGCAAAAACGGACAAGAACACTTTTTCAATGAGGCGGTGTGCCTTGGCCCATTTCAGGAGGGCTTCGATGAGCGCACGACCAATCCTGCACCCTGAAATGCTGGGTGCACACTTACTCCAAATTCACCCGTATGACAGTTCTTCTTTTTTGTCATGGGGACGAAAAAAATCAGTCCAACGATTTTTTCATGAGCCTCCGCCACCAAGGTCATGGCGGATGGATTATTGAGGGAGTTGGTGATCCAGGTTTTTTCTCCTTCTGCGGTGATGGTGTATTCTTCAACGGTGGTTAGCAATTGGTCAGTGGATGCAAATAATTGTTTCGAGTATTGGATGATGTTCTCTGCATCTTCAACACCTGGTTTTCTGATGACAAAAGGTATTCCGTCGGAGGTTACATGGTTGTTCATTCAATATTCGGATTAGTAACATGTATTATTCTTGTTCAAACTCCCGCCGGGTGAGGTCACGGTATTCTTTCAACAGCCTTTCATGCAACCCGACCTCGAGGGTATAACCGCTGACTTTGATGGCGCCTTTGCTGGACATCTTGTTGGTGACGGGAGGTGTGAGACAGCTCACATTCATACCGGCCTTTTGCATGCCATGAACGTTGTTCGTGAAAAAATTAAGGTTGGCCTCCTGGCCGCACACTTCAAATGTTTTCTTCCGGTCGTCGCGAATGATTTGCCAGGATGCTGAGTACATAATGATGCGATCAAAGGTTCAGTGCTATTTGCTGGTACTAAAATAGCGGAATCCCTTAAGTTTTGTCTTGCTGTTTCACTTCAGGACTTTGTTCCAAGCTTTTTGTTTGTCATCCATTGGGCGATGACAATGATCACGGGCAGGCTCAATTCAGGAACAAGATATCCAAGCCACAAACCATGCGGTTCTGGAATGCCTACGATGCTCATGGATATCAGTCGACCCGTTCCACCCATGAACACGGCAAGGGCCAGGAGGAACACCAGAGTGTCATGCTGGCGGATGGTGATAGCAGTCCAGAGGGCGAGGAAGCCGCAGGATAAATATACGCCGGCCATGAAACGGTGAACATTGTCGAGTCGCGGCGTGGTTTCCGGTTCGCCCAGTGACAACTGCACTGTTCCTCCGGTAATCGCGATGGCGGCAATGAGGAAGAGACAGACCCGGAGGAGTTTTTGGGAAGGGAGGAGGGGAGGAGTCATTATTGTATATTTTGTTCGAACAAAATGATGGAAGCATCAGAACCCAAACATGCGAGCCCAAATGGCGCCAACGTGAGTTGATATGATGTTGTCAGTTGGGAGCCAAAGTTAAATGACCGCAGGGAATGACTTTGGCATGCTCCGAAACTGTCAACCGTGACATAGCCTTGTTTGAATGACAAACTACAAATTAACCAGGACCCTCTAATGGGATATGTATTTTGTTAGCGTGTGTTCTCTTTATCCCGATACGGATCGAAGAATGCCATATTAGGTTCGTAAATTGTCTTCTGTGTCACACCTAATTCAACTTTCTCAAACATCTCAACTAATTTGTCCCCGTCAATAAGTTCTAATTTTATGTTACTTCTCTCAATGTCCAACGCAGCTTTTGCGAAATTGCCAGTCGTAATTAATAGTCCCTTCTCAACGCTCCGCTTGTTTGTCTCCATAACTCCAATAAATGCTTGAACCTTTTCAGTCGGTACTGTCCCAGAGTACCGTTTGCATTGAAAGAATACACTAAGATTTACAAACGGGTTAAGTTTGAGTGTAGCATATCCGTCAATTCCACCGTCATGCGAGCGTTGTGTTATTTCGATATTCTCAAAATCATACTCTCTAAGTAGTCGACCGCATAAATGTTCGAAGCCAGTCGGGGATAAATTCTGAAGGACTTCAATCAGAGTCGGTTTTAAATTATCCTTTGCAGTCTCTGGCTCAGTCTCTTCTTGAATTTGAATGACTTTCTCCGCTTCAGTGTCAACGGTCGTTGCTGGTTCCTTGTCCACGCGGAGTTCCTGAAATACTTTTACCCATTTTAAGAATATGTCGTAGGCCTCAGTCTCATTTAATTTAGTTCCCCAACCTTTTTTGCTTAGAGTCCAAACGCCATGTTTTGATGATGCCAACAATTCTTCCCAAACTAAGTATTGTCGAGCCCATGCTAATTGGTTTTGGAATTTCAAAACTCCGGATTTTTGATACCGTTCATTTAATACTTCGTCTGGCACGTTGTACTTTTCACCGATCCATTCAGTTATCTCTCTCGGTTTTGCCGAACCACCCAATGCTCTAAGTGCTTCCAAAACAGGTCCGAACCATTTTACAAACTCAGTTTTTCCGGTTTTTCGTTTACTCATTTGTCGTCCGTGTTAATTGTGGTCGAATCTGTCTAAGACTTCATGCTAACATGATATACGTACACAATGCCGTATATATTCTCAATCTAAGTAAAATTCTTAGAGGAATTGCCGATTAAAATGAATGAAACGGGTATCTAAGTATTTGTACAAAAAGCTAACCTTTTCCGTTGTTGGTGTTCTGATGCTTACTTCCAATTTATTAGCAACCCCAGTCGTTCATTTTCAAAAGCCTCAATTTGAAATCAGCATCAGGTCACCAACAAAAATGCCCAATTGCCTCATAAGCTTATCCTCTATGGTGAACCAAAAAATCCCAATTCTTTTCATTGCAAATATAGAACCCCGCGCTGTTCTGGCCTATTCCCCCGCAAGCCTCAACTCATATCGCTGCTCAAACAGGGGTTTCCCAAACGCCTCTGAGAGAAACTGCTCTGTCATGATAAAACCATTGGATGTGTACAAATCTGCGGCGGCGGGGAGTCCGGAAGTGGTTAAGAGGTAAGACGATTTGTATCCGGACTGCCAACGACCATCTAACCGGTAGCAATGCCAAATAGTACTAATTTCTTATCTTAAACCTCCAATTCACCCAAAATGAAGAAATTATCCATCCTCGCCCTGTTGGTTCTCACACTGCATAACACCAATGCACAATCCCTGCGCGATACCGTCAGGCTGGAGGGATTCATAGATGGGATGATTGAGACACACCTCCGCGACAAGCATATCGCAGGGGCTACGATAAGCATCGTCCAGGACGGTAAGGTGTTGCTGGCGAAAGGATATGGGTTTTCGGATGTAAAGAAGCAGACCCCGGTGTCGGCCGATGCGTCCTTGTTTCGGATCGGCTCCATCTCCAAAATGTTCACCTGGATCAGTGTGATGCAGCTCGTATCTCAGGGGAAGTTGAAGCTGGATGAGGATGTCAATGTGTACCTTAAAGATTTTCAAATTCCTGCTACCTATCCAAAAGCCATTACGCTGAAAGATATCATGACGCATACTCCGGGATTCGAAGACCTGGTGATTGGTTTGTTTTCCAAGGACTCTGTATCGCTTAAACCTTTGAAAGAGATATTCGCTACACAAATGCCGACGCGCGTCAGGCCTACAGGGACATACGCATCCTATTCTAACCACGCCACCGGTATGGCGGCATACATTGTTGAACAGGTATCGGGGATGACTTTCAATGACTATGTGGAGAAAAATATTCTACAGCCTTTGAATATGACCCATACGTCATTCCGTCAGCCGCTGCCGGCCAACCTCAAGCCGATGATGTCGGAAGGATATAAATATGAAGGTGGAGAGTTTGTGAAACAACCCTTTGAATATGTGCCGCTGTACCCGGTAGGATCCGCCGCATCTTCTGCTGTGGACATGACAAAATTCATGGAAGCCATTTTATACAATGGCACCTGGAAGGGTGGCAGTATACTGGACAGTGCCACCCTTCAGTTCATGGAAGGTCCGGCCCACCAGCATCACCCGCGGGTGAACCCCATGCGCTACGGTTTCATGGACGTCAGTCAAAATGGAACGACGATCATTGGGCATGGCGGCGACACGTTTTGGTTTCATTCCCTCATGGTGCTTTTCCCGGCAACCCACACGGGATTATTTGTGTCATTCAACACCGACAAAGGAGGCGGCCTGGTGCTGGATCTCCTGGATGAATTCATGAAAGAATATTTCCCGGAGCAGGCGCCTCTTGCCGCACCGATGAAGGTCGATGCTAAATTCCTTCAACAGTTTGCAGGTGCCTATCGTGGCAACCGTTATCCTTATCACGACATAACTACGATTAGTTCCTTGTTTGGTGATGCCAGGATTACGGTCGTGGACTCCACTAAGCTGCGGCTTGCGTCGGGAGAGACAGTGAAATACTTTGTTCCACTGGATAGTACAACATTCAGGGAGCAAAATTCTTCCAAGATAATTGCCTTCGATAAGGATGGGACAGGAAAGATTGCCCATATGTTTATTGGCAACCTTGCCATTTTTGCTTTTGACAAAGTCAGTGGTATTAAAGGTGCAAGTCCGCAGACTACGATTTTTGTAATCGTCTTGATTATGACAGTCACTGTATTGTTCTATTGGCCATTCGTTAGTTGGATTCGGAGTGGCTATCACTCTACCCGCGACACAATTTCCCTGCCTTTTACTGCAAGGGGCGTGGCGTGGTTGAACTATTTTCTGCTGGCGTCGTTTTACTTTGGACTCGTGATAACCCTCAGCGATCCAGCGTCTATTGTCTATGGCATTCCAACCTCGTTGAAACTGTTGCTCATGCTCCCCATCATTTGTATTCCATTGTCCCTTTGGATGGTGTTGAGTACTTTCCGTTTGGTGGGGGATAACCGATTCAGGTTGTCGGGCAGGATGTTCTACGCGCTGAGTACGATTATTTCTCTGCTTGCCCTGTGGCAATTGTATTACTGGAATTTTGTAGGGTTTCATTACTGAAAGGCTTCAAGTTTCAAGTAGATCACGCAAGCTGGAGTTCACAACACTCGTTTGCAGAAATAATTTCCTTTCCCTCCTTAAAAAGTCTGGGCTACGTGGTACTTTACTGATCGATAAACCATGGCGCTGGCGGATTTCTTTCAAAAGTACCCTCATGACCCAAAAGTCTGGGACGAAATGCATGATGCTGATCACGTGCGCCCACACTACAGGAACGTGTGTGATTTTCTTTCCAACATTCCGGTAGATGAGTTGAACAGGAAGGAAGAACTCGCGAGGAGACTTTTCATGAGCCAGGGGATCACTTTTACGGTGTACTCCAGTGGCGAGGGTATCGAAAAAATATTTCCGTTTGACATTATCCCGCGCATCATCACGGCAGAAGAATGGCGACACGTAGAGCAAGGAATTTCACAGAGGCTTCGCGCGCTTAACCTGTTCCTGAAAGATGTTTACCATAGGCAGTTTATTCTGAAAGATGGCATCGTACCGGTAGATCTCATTTATTCCTGCCCGCACTTTCTACGCGAGATGCAAGGTGTTGATGTCCCCTACGATATTTATATCCACATCGCCGGCATTGACCTGATCCGGGACAACGACGGAACATTTTATGTACTGGAAGATAACCTGAGGACGCCTTCGGGGGTCTCTTACATGATTGAGAACCGCGAAATCACCAAGAGAATTTTTCCTGACCTCATCCCGCAGAACCATGTGCTTCCGGTAACGCACTACCCGAGCATCTTGTTGAAAAACCTGATGTCTCTTTCTCCCCGCCGGATCTCAGCACCCAATGTAGTGCTTCTGACGCCGGGTATTTTTAATTCAGCCTACTTCGAACACACGACCCTTGCCCGCCTGATGGGCATCGAGCTGGTGGAGGGCCGCGACCTGGTAGTAGAGAACCATCGTGTGTTCATGAAAACGACAAGTGGCCTGCAACAAGTGGATGTGATATACCGTCGGGTAGACGATGACTTTCTCGACCCGCTGGTCTTTAATCCCGATAGCACCCTCGGTGTTTCCGGACTTCTGTCGGCATACCGCAAGGGAAACGTGGCCATCGTGAATGCTATTGGAAATGGCGTAGCCGACGACAAAGCGGTGTATGTTTACGTGCCGCAGATGATCTGGTACTATTTGAATGAAGAGCCAATCCTGAAGAACGTCCCGACGCTCCACCTTTCAAAACCCGATGAACAGAAGCAAGTGCTTGCCAACATCAATAAAATGGTGGTAAAGAAAACCAATGAGTCGGGCGGATATGGGATGCTCATGGGTCACGTGGCTACGGAAAAGGAAATTGAGGATTACAAAAAGGAGATTCTTAAAGATCCCCGGCAGTTTATCGCACAGCCTGTAATTAACCTGTCGTCGGCACCTTGTTATATCGATGGCAAGATGCAGCCCCGGCGGATCGATCTGAGGCCATTTGCTCTATGCGGACCCGGTGGAATAGAAATCGTACCTGGTGGATTAACACGAGTCGCGTTACGTGAAGGTTCACTTGTTGTCAATTCATCACAGGGGGGTGGAAGTAAGGATACCTGGGTGATTAACAATTAGTCGCAATGGTTAATGATGAGCTCCGATTCTTAATTCTTATCTGATTTCATGCTAAGTAGAGTTGCTGATTCACTGTATTGGATGTCACGCTACATGGAGCGTGCGGATGGGATTTTGCGGATGCTGAAGATCAATCACTATGCTTCCCAGGACGACCCGGAGAGTTTTACCTGGCGGCCGGTGCTTAAAATCTTCAGTAACCTGGAAGATGATGCTATTGCCGATATGGAGAGAAATGGCAAGGCCGTATTGCAATACATGGTTGTCGATCGTGAAAATCCGAACTCAGTATTGAACATGGCCACTCGTTCGCGGGAGAATGCCCGTTCTGTACAAGATAACATCACCAAGGAATTGTGGCAGGCCCTGAATGAATTTTATCATGTTGTTCGAAATCCAAGATTGGAGACTTCCCTTCAGGTAGATGACCCGATCACTGTTCTGGATTCCCTTGTTCGGCAGTGCATGCTGTACTATGGTGTCACCGACAGCACGATGTTCAGGGGTGAGGGACTGTGCTTCATAAATGTGGGCAGATACCTTGAGCGGGCGATTCAATCCTCCGACATCCTGAATGTGAGGTTCAGCGATCTTTCGCATGACCTGGAGAGGCCAACCGACACGACCTACTGGAAATATTTGTTGTTGTCTGTTTCCGGATATGCCTTATACCTCAAACGCTATCGCTCCGGGTTTGAAGCGCGCAACTTGGTGGACCAGGTGTTGTTCAACTTCGATTTTCCCCGGTCGGTGTTGTACTCCCTCAACCAATTGCACCGTTATCATGGCCGATTAAAAGATGAGCAGAATGGAGAAGGTTATGCGAAGGTTGATTTCGCTATTGGCAAAGTCCGCAGCCGCGTGCAATACTCAGACGTACAGACTATCTCTCTTTCCGGACTTAGTAAATTCCTGGACGAATTAAATTCCGATTTTAATGAAATTGGCAAAGCGCTCAACCAGGCGTATTTTGCGAATAGTTGAGAACTCATACAATGAGAATAAGGCAGAGGAGAATGGAGTAGAAAATAAGCAATCAACGGGTTAATCCGCAATTAATGTCAAAGTTTAAAATTCGTCATGTTACCAAATACACCTATGAAGACCTGGTTCGCGACAGCGCTAACCAGATCATGCTTTACCCAATCCAGGATGACAAGCAGGATGTCCAACAGCACACCATTCTGATCACGGACAATCCGATGGTGCATGAACATACTGACTATTATGGAAACAAGGTCGGTACGTTCACTCATGCACAACCACACCAGATGCTGATGATTGATTCGCAACTCCTGGTGATCACCCTGCACCGTGAAATGCCCAAAGACAATGAACCAGCCGACCGTCAGTGGCATGAATTGAAGAACCTTCGTCATGACCTGATGTTTATTGATTTTCTGCTACAAGAAAAGTTTACGGCCTTTGCTGAGCTTGAAAAAATCGTGGCCGCCGAGATGACGAAAAATTTTTCTCCGTTAGCGTCGGCCATTAATCTGTGCCAGTATGTATTTGAAAGTTTTACGTATCGCAAGGGTATCACGACGGTCGAGACAACGGTTGATGAAATCTGGAAACTGAAGACAGGAGTATGCCAGGATTTTGCCCATGTACTTTTGGTCATGTTGCGTCTCATGAACATTCCTGCGCGCTACGTCTCTGGATATATTTGCCCCAACAAGAGCGGGATGAGGGGTGAAGGGGCGACTCACGCCTGGGTGGAAGCATACATTCCTTCCTACGGCTGGCTTGGCCTGGATCCTACTAACAATTGTCTTGTCAATGAAACACACGTCCGTCTTGCCGTAGGCAAAAACTTTTCTGATTGTTCCCCCGTGCGCGGAACTTACCGGGGTACATCAAATCATACGTTGGAAGTCTCTGTATCGGTTTCCTATGAAGATGGCAGGAGTTCGATGGGAGATAGTGAAATTATCTTTTCAGAGCCACCAACTACCTCGGTGTACAATAACTCTTTCAGGAAGCACCAGGAGATGCAGCAACAATGACGTGATACGTTAGATAAGTGTTAGGTACGTACGACTCCAATAAAAGACGCACTAACCTAAACACTTAAATATGTTGCTAATCCCTTCTTCGGTTTGTTGCCCAGCTTCTGCCCTTGTTCCGGAAGGAATTTGAGTTACCCGAATTACCTGTCCTTTTGGCCCCCTGGCGCTGACCGCCTCCGCCTCCCATTTTGGGTGGAGGTACGGAATCAGTACGCGTGGAGTGATAGGGATGGTCTTGAATTACCGGGATAGTCTTACCAATAAGCTTGTGGATGTCACGCAGGTATTCTTTTTCCTCTGACTCACAGAATGAAAATGCTACGCCACTCGCTCCTGCTCTTCCGGTGCGACCGATACGATGCACATACGTTTCGGGAATGTTGGGAAGCTCAAAGTTGATCACATGCGACAAGTCGTCGATGTCGATACCTCTTGCTGCTATATCCGTAGCCACAAGCACGCGGGTTTGTTTGCCCTTAAAATTGCTCAGCGCGCGCTGACGGGCGTTTTGGGATTTGTTACCATGAATGGCTTCAGCTTGAACGCCAGCGCGATTCAGATCTTTCGCCACCTTGTCTGCGCCGTGCTTGGTCCGGGTGAATACCAGGGCTGTCTCAATCTTTTGATCCTTCAGCAAATGCAACAGTAATGATCTTTTGTCGGGTTTTTCAACATAGTACAGGACTTGTTGAATGGTATTGGCTGTCGTAGCGGGAGGTGTTACTTCCACGCGAACAGGGTTGGTGAGAATAGTATTGGCCAGTTTTGAAATTTCAGGCGGCATGGTAGCCGAGAAAAACAAAGTCTGACGCTTCGATGGCAACTTGGCGATGATCTTCTTCACATCATGAATGAAGCCCATGTCGAGCATGCGATCTGCTTCGTCCAGGACAAATATCTTAATGTGTTGCAGGTGTACGTAGCGCTGGTCCATGAGGTCCAGCAGCCGTCCCGGGGTTGCGATAAGAATATCAACTCCGTTGCGCAGGGCATCGGTTTGTGATTTCTGAGATACTCCACCGAAAATGACGGTGTGTTTCAGGCGGAGATATTTTCCGTAGGAGGCAAAGCTTTCCCCAATTTGAATCGCGAGTTCGCGGGTAGGTGTGAGGATTAAGGTTTTGATTCCGGCTGGACCTCTAACATACAACTCGTCCTGGTGGAGCAGTTGCAGAATGGGGGCGGCGAAAGCCAATGTTTTTCCGGTACCCGTCTGTGCGCAACCTAACAGGTCTTTACGCTCCAGCAATACGGGAATGGCTTGTTCCTGAATGGGTGTTGGCTGTGTATAGCCTTCTGCTTTCATGGCCCGCAGAATAGGCTCAATAAGGTTTAATTTTTCGAATGACATGATTTAATTTTTCGTTCAGCGAGGCTCGCTAAAAATTTATTACAACGCCTCTTGGGTCAACGCATGTGGCTCCTTGTGTATCTGGAGCGTTATTTACGGGAATTAGGAGGACTCTGCCGCAAAGATACGACAAACTATTAGATTATTTTGAAGAAGGGAATCTTCCGATTAGTATGGGGTGAACTGAAGCCCCTTGGTAGAATGGGAGCTGGTCATATTTTGAAAGTTAAGAATGAATCAATTTGAAAATTGTAATATTCAAATTGATTCATTTTCAAATTTGAAGCAGGGAACATCGAAGCCCAACAGACGAACTCCAAATGAAGAATAACCCAGAAAGAGCAAAAAGAAAGAGCAAAATTGAAAAAGAGCAAACTAAATTCTTCCTTCCTTCTTTGCTCTCTTTTCAGCCCTCTTTTCTTTCAGCGTTTTCAGAGGCTTCTTCTTGTCTTCCTTTTTCTTGTCTTGACCTTTTGACATAGTGTTGAGGATTTAAGTTTTCCAAAAATAGTAAAAAATTCGTTGTTGGCTTGTTGGGCATTAATCGGTTCCCCGACTAATGAACTATGATCAATGAAAATGTCTACTTAGAAGGACCACCGGGTGTCAGGCGTTTATACTCATTATAAAGCCATGGATTTCCCGGCTCGGATACCATCATTGCCTTCCTTTTTGCCGGGTCAGGCTCCCAGCGGTAGACCCATGAAAATCCTGCCCTCCCCGGGTATGTGTCGGAAAGAAGGTATGCCTTGTCCTGGACGGCGTCATGGAATTCTATAAATGAGTACCCCCTGATAGCAAGCTTGTGAACGAGTTGAGGTAGGTAGTCGGTATTCAAGGCGTTGTCATGACACAGGTATATTTCTTTTATGTTCCTGCCAAATCGCAGAGCTGACAATTGTTCGAAATACTCAAAGAGTTTAAGTGTGAATGAAACGTATTCGAGCCAGATTTGTCTGGCCAGGGTATGATTATTCTTTTTCAAGGCGTCTTCGTAGAGGGCGTTGTACATCCAGTCTTCGCTTTCAATGGTGAAAGGTGCGATTGTATATCCCCTGCTGGCAAGGTATTGGGCTATCCTTTCATGGGCCTGCTGGTCCTTTCCAAGGCTGTTATAAGGAAAGCGAAAGTATTCCAGCTTTTTTCCGAGTGACTCCAGAATGCTGCGTGTGAGGGTTTCTCCTTTAAGGATTTCTAACTGATAAGCCTGAAAGGAAGTGTCTGCATAATTGATATGACTGAAGGAGTGATTGCCAGATGTGATGTTCTTATTTTTTATCCATGAAGTCAAAATCTCCAGGTTTTCTTTCTGGAAGGCACTCTTTTGAATGTTGTGTTCATTGATAAAGATGGCAACCGGAATCGAGAGGCTGTCGATTCTCTCCAGAAGAAGGGAATGATGATGATAACGCTCGTTCAACAGTACATTCGGAACGTCATCTATGGTAATGGCCACCTCCTTTTTCTGTCCAAGGGCTGCCCCGTAAACCAAAAGGAAGATAACAACGATCCTCATCACTTTATGCATGCTCAATGGTAGCGCAAAAGTATGGGATTCGGTTTGAACCGACACGACAACCTTGACCCACCTGACTTGTTCGGTCCCCTTATTTTCAATAATTTGTAGTTACAACCATCACCGATGAGAGTTCAGGCCTTTCTGATTTGGTGCTCAGCGCTTACGATCGCCCAGGAACTCGCTGGGCAGTCCATCAACGCCGTTCCGGAAATAAGAATATACATCTCCAAAAGTCAATACAATTCCCTCCTTGATAGCAAGGGACGCAAGCTTGAGCTGAAGAAACCTGTTTTTCTTGTTAATGGGGACACGGCGAAGGTTAAAGAGGTGCATAGCCGGGGAAACAACTCGCTTACGTTTGAACACAAATCCCTATCTGTGGATCTTGCCGATGCGATAGATATCAAGACCGACGGAAAAAAAGTTAAGATCAAGAAGTTTGATCTCCTGAATCTGGTTATGGACAAGAACTTATGGCACAACCGGTGGGCGTTTCTCAATATGGCAGATGTTTCTTTGTTTCCATTGCTCAACATGTACTGCACGCTGTGGATCAATGATCAGCCGCAAGGCATCTACCTGCTGGTGGAAAAACAAAGACACTATACGACGGGGAAGCCCAAAAGCCCCTACATGGTCCGCCGGGGAGTGGATCATGTGTTGAATGATGAATACATAGACACTCCCTCAAAGGAGGATGCTAAAAAATTCAAACAACAATATCATGCCATTTATGATGACATCACCAAATACAAAGGCGAGGATTTGTATAACCAATTGAATTCCAAACTCAATCTGGATCATTATTTTTCATGGCTGGGTTTCAATTACCTCATCATGAATGGGGACTATGCCGATGAGCTATACTTATATATTGTCCCGGGGGGTGGAAAGTTTGATGTTATTCCCTGGGACTATGACGATATCCTGAGGCCGGTACCACATGAAGGCATGGCGGCCAGAAATTCAGTTGAAGGCTTCAAGAACAAATTAATCTTTTCCAGCGAAGATCCTTTGGACCGGGCCATCGCATCCGACGAGGTGCTGTACAGGCATTATCTCTCTTCGTTCGAAGCATTATTGAATACACTCACAGCGGAGAACCTCACCGCTGTATCGCAGAAAGTAAAAGATGAACTTCAGGCATTGAGTACAGACCCGGCTGCCCCTGCATCTCTTTTCCTTGGCAAAGAGGCCTTCAGCATGAAGGATGCTTCTGAGGACATTGATAAGTCGATGGATTTTATCGTCAAGCGCAGAAATGGTCTACTGCAAACATTGAAAAAATAGGTCCTAACAACAATTCCGCTGTGTCATAGTACTCTTGTGGCAAACAATCTTATCAGATAGATAGACATGAGGGCCTATTGAGATTGATCCGGAAATGACTTCTTGTGGTCTTCCATGTATTTTTTCATTGCCCCTTCGTGATCATAAGGGGCAGCTGCCGGATGTCCAGCTTCAAGGTCGGACACTGCTTGTTCCAACCTCTGTTTACAAAATTGATTTTTCGTTTCGATTGCCGCATTCCGGATTATTTCGATAATTCTTGAGCGAATTTTTGGCGAAAGAATGGATAAAAAGGTATCGAAAGTTTGCAGATGACTTTCGATATCTTCCGGGGTACATTGGGGGAGCACTTCAGCGAGGTTGAACAGAACCGCCGGAATAGTTTCACTCCCCATAGACACGGAGTCTTGTGCCTCGACCGATTGAACATCCGGTTCATCGGTTACATCTGGCGCACCATTGATAAGATCGTCAAGTTTGTATAAAATATCATGGATTGCATCCGCTTCCGGATCTCCGTCAAAGTTACGGATGGCGTAGGATGCCAGCATGCTTTCGTCAGGAAACTCGCCTTGCTCAGTGACAATTTCATTTATCCTGGGGATGAGTACAAACTGAAGCCATTGCTCAAAGGTCATGTTATTGGAGCCGAAGGCAGCCATGTTTTCAAATTTCTCCGCTGGTAGAGGTTTTTCATCCCATCGGTGCAGGCGTTTCAATTCCTGCTTCAACTCGTGAGCCAGCCGTTGGGCGTCTGCATATCGTGTCTTGGGGCTAATCATACTTCAAGCAACATCGTAGCGACGTGAATTTCAAGCTAAAAGTGCTTAATTTAACATGATGATCAGGGGATAAACCAACAGAAATGATGCCGTTGAAAAGTATGGTTGGTTGCCTGTTGGTAATGATGATGGCCGGAGGTGTTCAGGCACAACAGAAATACATTTCAACCTCTGGAGAAATTGATTTTGCCTCCCAGGCCCAACTTGAAATCATTAAGGCTTCCTCCAAAGACCTCAAGGGCATCCTTGACCCCGTCACGAATCAGTTTGCGTTTCGAGTGAGCATCCGCACCTTCCAGGGCTTCAACAGTAGTCTGCAGCGTGATCATTTCAATGAAAATTATTTGGAAACGGAGAAGTGGCCCACAGCAAGTTTTACAGGAAAAATAATCGAGGAGGTTAACTTCCTCCAGGATGGCACCTATGATGTGCGTGCAAAGGGCGAACTCGAGATTCATGGACAAAAGCAAATGCGGATTATCAGGAGCAAAGTCACCATAAAGAATGGAGCCCTTGGCATAGAAGCGAGTTTTATTGTTCCCCTCACCGACCACAATATTCCCATTCCCCGGATTGTGAGCCAGAAGATTGCCACGGAAATCCAGGTCATTATGAAAACGTCAATGGTTCAACGGAGTGAAAAAAAATAGAATTAGTTTTTGGTCGCTCGTGATGATGCTGGTCATGGTACTGGCATCAGGTGAGGCTCAGGTTCCTTATTTTCAGCACTACTCCCTGCTGAAAAAGAATGAACCTGTATCGGTTAAAGCCATTTTCCAGGACAAGACAGGTTACATGTGGTATGGCACAAACCGGGGACTGTTTAAGTTTGACGGTCTTAACTTTCGGCGCTATACGATGTTAGACAGTTTGCCGGATGAGGATGTTACCGCCATTGCACAAGATTCACTAGGTCGAATCTGGACTGGGCACAAAAGCGGGCAGCTCGCCATCCTTGACCATGGTCATTTCATCAAATTTGACCCCTCGGAAGGTTCGGCGACCCGGGAGATCTCCGATATCCTATTCGACAGAAGAGGCCATCTCTGGTTTTCCACGCTCAATGAAGGCTTGTATTATTTTAAGGATGGGAGATTGTTTCTCCTTGACAAAGAAGAAGGCTTGCCGGATTTGTATGTGTACAGCATTGCAGAAGACAATAATGGCAATATCTGGGCCGGCACTGACGGTGGTGTAGCGAAATGTACTTTGTCACAACAAGTATCCATCAAGACATACAACCAAAGCACTGGTTTGCCTGATAATATTGTTAAGAAGCTTGTGACGGACCCTGATGGTTCATTGTGGATGAGTACAGAAGATGCCGGCGTCATCAACTTTGACCCGGCCACCGGCAAGCAATCTTCGTTGTTACCGGGGCGGTGGTCCTTTGGCACCATAACAGATCTGGCCGTAGACAAATCGCAAATATGGATTTCCAGCCTCCAGTCCGGGCTGATGGTATATGACCGCCAAACAAAGCGGACAAAGTTGTTCAATGCGAGGTTGGGGAGTGGCCTTAGCTCTATACAGGTTTTGCTAAAGGACCAGGAGGGAAATATCTGGGCTGGAACGAAAGGAGATATTATGCGCACCCGCGGCGACGGTGTGGAGTTCATTGACAAATTTGATCCCGTCAATGATGTGAACATTGTCACAGTAGCCGTGGACAAGTCAAGCGCATTATGGTTTGCGAATAGTGAAGGCCTGTTTAGGCGCAGTGAAGACGAACTGGGGAACATCAGGATAGAGAAGCCACTTTCGGGCACACCCTTCAATAAAAATACCGTGATCAGTTTGTTCGTGGATGAGTCAGGGTTCGTTTGGGTAGGTCTTTTTGGTGAAGGGGTCATTCGAATCAATCCGGCAAATGGAACATTGCGCCATTTTCAGCGTGAATTGCGCAATGGAAATATTCTCAACATCACCGGAAGAGGCAACGTGATTTGGCTTGCTACGCTGGGGGGTGTTGCCCAGCTTACCATGGTGGGTGAAGCACTTACCGTGAGGAACTTTAGAAGTGCTGATGGACTGGTATCAGATTATATCTACCAGGTATTTGTTGATAGCCAAAACCGAACTTGGTTTGCAACAGACGGAAAGGGCACGGTGATGTATGATGGCAAGGCCTTCCATCATTATCAGGAAGGACTTACATCCAAAGTTGTATATGGCTTTGCTGAAGATGGCAATCGAAACATTTGGGTGAATGTGCAGGGAGACGGTCTCTACAGACTGGAGGGAGATGTGTTTAAGCCATTTGACCCCGGAACTGTCCGGCTACGCGACAACAACATCAGTTGCTTTACTTCTACACCATCAGGAAACCTAGTTATTGTCAATGATGCCGGTCTTGATATTTATGAGGTGAGTAAAGACAAAGTCCACTTTCTTGGAGAAGAGGTAGGTATACATGATCAGAAACCCAACCTTAACGCCATCGCCAGGGACAGACTAGGAATCATATACATCGGTACCGAACGAGGGATCCTTCTTTACGACGACCCTTTTGCTATAGGATCAAATTCACCAAAACCCATCATTGAAGGCATGGATGTTATGAATAAACCGGTGGACACTGGAAGACAACTGTCATTCAGGTATAATGAGAATAACATTACTATTCATTACTTAGGCCAGTGGTACCAAAATCCTGCCACGTTACATTATCGCATCAGACTGGATGGCTACGACCAGGACTGGATTGCGAGTCAAAACAATGAGGTCACCTACTCCAGCCTGGCGCCCGGGGACTACACTTTCAAGATCATGGTGTCGGATACTGAAGATTTTAGCGCGACCGAGGAGGCACGCCTGTTGTTTATTGTGCGCCCACCTTTTTGGAGAACCACCTGGTTTTATGCCCTTGTCGTGGTCGCAGCGACACTCCTTATATATATGGTCATTAAGTACCGCGAAAGAAGCCTGCGTCAGGACAAGCGCATACTTGAACTGAATGTTGAGGAGCGGACCCTTGAAATCGTGAAGAAGAATGAAGAAATCCGCCTTCAGACTGAAGAAATCAAGGCCATCAATGAAAACCTGGAAGAATTGGTGAAAAATGTTTTTTACTTTAATGGCCAATATGATTCAGCGGAATCTTTTCAGAAGCTAAATAAATTTTGTCAGGAAATCGCCGTTGGTGAAGCCGAAAGAGTTGCTTATTTCTCA